>NZ_VIKY01000276.1:0-306 GCF_009711925.1 Dolichospermum sp. UHCC 0352
TGTACTCATAGGGTGGGGATGTAAGCAAGTCAAAAACGAAACGTTCTTAAAATGTTTTTTACTGCAAGTAAAAGAATTTTGAGGACAGTTGAGTTTTTGACAAAATATTAGGTTGTCGGCATTTCCTGATATCTTATGTATTCTTTTAGTATTTCTAATGGCGCTCCACCAGCGGAAATAACGCAACAGGCATCTGTCCTTTATAATGCTAATATAGCATAAGTTAAGAAAGTGAATAAGAGGTAATTATCAATGGCGTTACGTAGAGCAACTTTCAGGCTATATCCTAATAAACAAGTCAGTGAG
>NZ_VIKY01000277.1:0-45988 GCF_009711925.1 Dolichospermum sp. UHCC 0352
GCCATAACGACGATTTTCAATGCTAACCTACTTTCTTGTCAATAAATGTTCTCCCACCCGCAAAGCATTAGCAATAATAGTTAATGATGGATTTACCGCAGCGCTAGAAGGAAAAAAACTACCATCAACAACATAAAGATTATCAACATCATGAGTCCGACAATTGATATCCAAAACCGAAGTATTTGCATCTTCACCAAAACGACAAGTACCACATTGATGAGTAACTTCTCTTAAACCCATTTTTTGAGGAATATGTAAAGTTCCAGGTGATTGAAATACAGAAATTGATTGTAAAACCTGAATCCATTGCTGAATTAATTTATTAAAAGCCCTTTGATTATTATGAGTATATTCCAGGAAAACCTGCCCATTTTTACTCAAAACCCTATTATTAAAATCTGGTAAATCCTCTGTGATTACTAACCAAGATAGGGAATGATTCGCTATAGCCTCAGCTATAAAATTAGGCATCAAAGGCGGACCATAAGCAAGTATTTTATCCTTATTTGCCCCACCCAGTAATTGCACACTCCCCATAGGATAAGCAAAATCTTGATTTCCCCAATAAAAATCAGTAAAAGCCAAAGTTTTCGGAAAAATTGTATTATTCAACTTGGTATTTAAAGTCATGACCACAGCAAAATTATGTGTCATGTAATTGCGTCCCACAAGATGAGAACTATTAGCTAATCCATTGGGGTGATGATCATTGGCAGATTTCAATAACAATAATGCTGAATTAACAGCACCACCTGCTACTACCACAATATCCCCAGAAAATATCTGCCGTTGATTTCCTATTTCTACTTCCACTCCAGTCACTTCTCGACCCGATGGGCTAGTATGTAAACGAATGACTTTTGCTTCAGTTATTAATGTGATATTTTCATAAGTCATTGCTGGACGAACACAAGTAATATCCGCGTCAGCTTTACCATCAATTAAACACGGAAAACCATCGCAAGTATGACAACGAATACAGGCACTTAAACTCCGATTTACTTCATTGAGTTTGATAGCAAGTGGTTGATAAAAAGGATGAAAACCTTGAGCTTTTAAAGAATCATTAACTTCTTGAACATAAGGTTCATGACTCAATGGTGGAAAAGGATATTCTTGATTAATTTGCGGTTCTGTAGGGTCAAGACCTCGCTTCCCATGTACATCATAAAGTTTTTCTGCTTCGTCATAGTAGGGAGCAAAATCTTGATATTTTAATGGCCATTCTGGAGAAATCCCATCTTCATGAATAACCTTTTCAAAATCTTGTTCACGCAATCTAAACAAAGTCCCACCATAAAATTTAGTATTACCACCCACATAATAATGTGTGAGCGGTTTGATAGCTTTTCCGTGTTTGTCATACCATACTTCACTAGTCCGATAGCGTTCTTTGCGAGAAACTTCTTGAGTATCCCAATTAGCTTTTTCTTTAGGTAAAAAATTACCTTGTTCTAAAACTAAAATTTTCTTGCCACTGGATGCTAATTTGTAGGCTAAAGTTGCACCTCCAGCACCAGTACCAATGATGATAAAGTCGTAATAATTGACAGTCATTGTTTACTATTTTTTGCTCTAGAACCGGAGGCAAATACAGCTATTCTACTTCTACCTATTAAGTTTGTTAAAATAGATGAATTATGTTGTTTAAAATTAGAGATTAGTCATTAATTTAGCCTGTCTTAATTGTTAATTCTGTATTTTAAATCCTATCAGCAACAGAGCAGAATCGTCCAAGGAGGACATTTTGCAGTAAAATTAGGGCTTTGCATAGAGGAAACAAAAAAAATGACCCGTGTGATCATCGTGCGTCATGGTCAAAGTACCTACAATATAGAAAAACGTATTCAAGGGCGTAGTGATGCCTCATCATTAACCGAAAAAGGTCAAAATGATGCCAGTCAAGCTGGTATTGCCCTCAGTAGTATTTCCTTTCAAGCTATTTATAGTAGTCCCCTCCAGCGAGCAAAATCCACAGCGGAAATTATCCGCAGTCAATTAGCTACACAATCTCCTGTGATTCAAATTGATGAAAACTTAGTAGAAGTTGATTTACCTCTGTGGGTAGGAATGACTACAAGTGAAGTCAAAGAAAACTTTACTGAAGATTACCGCACCTGGAAAGAACTTCCCCACGAGTTTCGCATGGTTGTGAATGAAGATTCCGGGACTAGAGAACATTTCCCAGTGCTGGCTTTATACGCCCAAGCCAAACAGTTTTGGCAAGAGATTCTCCCCCAACATCAAGGCGAAACTATCCTGATTGTGGGTCATAATGGCATCAATCGCGCCTTAATTAGCACAGCTTTGGGAATTTCCCCCAGTCGCTATCATTGCTTACAACAATCTAACTGTGGCATTAGTATCTTAAATTTTACTGGTGGTTTAGGTGAACCAGTGCAGTTAGAATCCATGAATCAAACCCAACATTTGGGTGAAACTTTCCCTTCCTTGCGTCCTGGTCACGAAGGCGTAAGATTATTATTAGTGCGTCACGGGGAAACAGAATGGAATCGTCAAGGCAAATTTCAAGGACAAATTGATATTCCCCTCAATGATAATGGTAGAAACCAAGCTGCAAAAGCCGCAGAATTTCTCAAAGACGTAAATATTGATTTTGCTGTTAGCAGTACCATGTCCCGTCCCAAGGAAACAGCGGAAATTATCTTAAAATATCATGCTAGTTTGAAATTAGAACTATTTGCTGGTTTAAGAGAAATTAGTCATGGACTTTGGGAAGGCAAATTTGAATCGGAAATTGAGCAAGAATTTCCTGGTGAATTAGAAAGTTGGCGCACAATTCCCGCCAATGTGCAAATGCCAGAAGGGGAAAATTTAGAACAAGTAAAAAAACGGAGTGTTGCCGATTGGAATACTATAGTTGAAAATGCCCAATCGCAGCAATTACAACTAGGATTGGTCGTCGCCCATGATGCCACTAATAAAACCTTGTTATGCCATATTCTCGGTTTATCTAACGAGAATTTCTGGAACTTCCGTCAAGGTAATGGTGCTGTGAGTGTCATTGATTATCCTGATGGGATTCAAGGTTATCCAGTTCTGCAAGCGATGAATATTACTGGGCATTTAAGTAATGGTGTTCTTGATAAAACTGCGGCTGGTGCATTGTAGTTGAGATAAGTTGTTAGGGTAATTGATGAATTGCCCTAATATCAAATAGAGTAGGAGATTAAGAATAATTTAACGCAGATAAACGCAGATAAACGCAGATAATAAGGGATGAATTAATGGATTTAAACGGAAATTGTTACAATCTAATTCACAAAGTGCCTGATACCGGAGATAGATGGTACAAAATATGGTACAAACGATAGACTTATTAAATTAAACACACTGATATTCTAAAATCATGAAAGCATCTGCAAAATTCGACTTTGAAGACGAAAAATTTAATGCCCCACCGTCCCAAGTGATTCCCTGGGGTTTAATGATCAATCCTCGCTATGGTACAGATGGTTTACAAAGCTATGGTTTAGCGATTAGCCGTGATAATGCTCAGTCTGTTGGGTTTGAAGCAGATGATAATTGGCAACAGGTAGAACATGAATTTAGTTCTGGAGAAGTAGAAACAATATTTATTACTACTACTCCTAAACTGGTGATTGTGCGTCGTGGCCCGTTATCTGTGCAAGATCGGGAAACTAAGATTAGATTAGGTACATACAAAGATTACAAAGAAGAGTTTTTAGCTGATAAACTTAAATTCAAAATTTATACTCGCCATTTGATTTTTTTAGTCGGTGAAGATAAAAAGTTTTTGCATCAATCACCTCTACAATTAACTCTGAGTGGTTCACCCGGCGCTAGTTTTGGTAAAAATTACGCTGAATATCAACAAGGGAGAATTACTGGCGGTTTTGCTGGGGAATTGGAAAAAGCTTATGCTGGTTTTCAAAAGAAACCACTCACTCCCAAGGGTCCTTTATTTCATGCTCATGGGATTTTTTGCCCTATAATTGAACCGGAAGAAAGAGGAATAGAACCGAATATTGCTTTGGTAGCTTCAACTGTAGATTATAAACATCCCACAATTTCAACTTTAATAGATTATATGATTGCCTCAGATTCCCCTGAGTCAGCAATTATTTGTAAGACTTTTGAAGAATACAAAGAATTTGGTAAGGAAGTAATTAAACCAGAAGCTCCTAAAGTAGAAACATCTGGTGTTACTAGTTCTTATGTCTATGCAGATGATGATGAATTTAGTTATCCACCGTATTAGGTAGTAGGGGAGCAGGGGAGAAATTTTCTTCTTTCTTTCTCCTGACTCCTGACTCCTGACTCCTATTCTTTCAGTAGTAAATAGAATAGTAAACCGTTACCGCCGGAAATACCAGCGCGATCGCCTGCTAATTGACCAGAACCCATGAAATAATCAACTCTTCCTGGTCCTTTAATTGCACTACCTGTGTCTTGATCTAAGACAAAACGGTTAACTAGACGAGATTCCAGTTTGCCACCATTAGTAGGATAAGGAAATGAATTGATAATTAGGGCTAATGCACCTGGTGGCATGAGAGATTTATCTGTAGCAATGGAACGTTCCGCAGTGACAGGAACAAGAATACTACCCGTCGCTGGTGTACCGTTAGTTTCTGCAAAGAAAACAAATCTTTCCCAACGGGGTAAATAATTACTTAACTCCTTGGGATGTTGGCGAAAATAAGTAATTAATTTAGGCATAGTTAAACCACTAAGTGGTAGTTTGCCATCTTTTGCCAGTTCTTTACCAATGGAAGTCCAAGCATAATCAGTTCCTCCAGCATAACCAACGGATGTTCTGCGTCCATTGGTTAATTTAATTTGGGCTGAACCTTGGATATGAACCATGTATGGATCTAGACGATTGCTAAACCACAGAAGTTCTAACCCTCGCAACCTGCTTTTATCCCCCAGCAACCCATTCTTGCCTTCCAAATCAATCCTTTTAGGATGAGGTTTTGGCCATTTCTGGAAATCCGGTGGCAGACGATAAAGAGGATACTTGTATACAGAAGTCCTGACACGGCTGGCAGTATACACAGGCTCATAATAAGCAGTGAACTTAACAGTTCCCTTACCATCGTTGCCTACAGACTGGTAAAAGACAAATTCCCGGCGCACAGCAGCTTGTAATTCTGCCGCTGACTGAGAACTAACAACCAGTTGTCGAAAGCGTAGCAAACTCCGCTGCACCCGATTTAGGGTAATTTCCTTGATTGGGTAAGTTTGATAGATAGCGATCGCTTTATTAGTTGCCAAATAGCGCAAACTGTTATCTATAGAACTTAGCAATGCTTGTTTATCACCTTGTTTACCCCAAAGTTGTTCGTCCAAACCCAGGCAATTTTGGGGCGTACAAACAGTTTCTAAATTAATAGGTTCGAGGGCTGGTAATACTGCTGGTGGTACTTCAGGCGTTACTGGGATTGTAACTGGCTGCGAATTAGGAGCTTGAGCGACAACTGACGAAAGTGGATTTATCAAGGCAATTCCCAGACTTAAAGCAAGCAAAGTAAGGTTTTTTCTCATTTTTATCTTTCAATACTGGAATTAAAAATTGGTTCTACTCGAATCCCTGCAATCTTAGACGGACGTACCACCATATATTCTCCCTGAATATTTTTAATCGGTACGCTAATAAAATCATGAGAAGCTGACTTTGGCACAAGCTCACCGCTATACCACTTTTGAAATTCTTGAATAGTAGGAAAGCGCACTTCTTCCCGATGTCCATTGTCTAAGAGCAGGAAGACAGCATATTCACTCGGAGTTCTGGGCATAAATTTACATGACTAAAGATACAGCTACTCCATTGTTCACCACGTTACACCACTTTGCCAGTCTCAGGGCTAAATTTGCGTTCCTAAGTTTTAAGTTTCCGGCATTCTCCTGATAATTTTCGGTGAATCAGCAAGATGGAATGTTTTGATCCTGTTCCTAGGTTATGTTTATATTTGAGGTTTTTGACCTCTTGGTTACAAGTCACAGTAAAAATGTCTAATCAAGTTTGGTTATCACAGTTAAAAATACACCGAGCGATCGCGGTGATTCGCGCCCCAAAAATGGTATGGGGTGAGCAAATGGCCATAGCTGTAGCATCTGGGGGAATGCAGTTAATTGAAATTACCTGGAATAGCGATCATGCACCCGAATTAATTTCCCAACTCCGCGCCAAATTACCTAACTGTATGATTGGGACAGGAACGTTATTTAATGTCCAACAGTTAGAAGATGCGATCGCTTGTGGGGCGCAATTTCTCTTCAGTCCCCACACTGATCCCGAAATGATTCAAGCCGCAGTAGCCAAAAATATTCCGATTATTCCCGGTGCATTGACACCGACAGAAATTATTACCGCTTGGAATTATGGAGCAAGTTGTGTCAAGGTGTTTCCTGTGCAATCAGTGGGAGGAACTAGCTATATCAAAAGTTTACAAGGACCTCTTGGGCATATTCCCTTAATACCTACTGGTGGGGTGACATTAGAAAATGCCAAAGATTTTTTGCAAGTTGGTGCGGTAGCCGTAGGGTTGAGTAGCGAATTATTTCCGCAAGCATCAGTGTTACAGAAAAATTGGCAAGCAATCAGTCAACAAGCAAAAACCCTCATGCAGAGGTTACAATAGTAGTTACAGCACTTTCCGGTGTGATGAGGTACTTATGTAGCGGGCAGGACTTGTACTGAACTTGCGATGCCCTGAGCCTGTCGAAGGGTCGAAGTATGCCCGCAATACAAGAGTTTCATAATTCAAGTTTGTATCTCATTAGAGCGAGATCTGCTGTAAGTAAGGTGGTTATTCAGAAATAAGATATTTCGATCCTATTACCAAGTCTCATCATTTTCCCCGCTTCCGAAATGGGAACTCTGGTATTCACACTCAATCTATAAAAATGATTAAATTGCCCTGTAATTACAGAAGCGGGCATAGTTGCTTGGCGTTTTTGCCCAAATATTTTCTGAAAGTTTGGGTAAACTGCCCCTGAGTAAGAATCGCGTGTGGGAACTACACAACGTTGACAAGGGTTAATTGCCAAAAACTGGATATCTCCCAGTTTAAAGGGTACTGTTTCCCCACTAGCAGCAAATAACCCATCTTCCCAAAATGCTGGGACACCATCAATTTCAATATTGGCACGCATTCGCCGCCGCATTTCATCAACATTGATACCAGAAAACCAGGACGCAACCTCCGTTAAAGTTGCTGTACTAATTACCGTTGCTCCTGGTGAAACTGTATCATCAGGAAAACCCATGGCGGTATTTTGCTGTAGTTGCACAGGAAAACCCAAAAAATCGCTGACAACTGCGGCTAATGCTGGACGTTGTTGATCTAAATGAAAAACCTGTTCTGAGTTTTCACCAGGAAACTTCAACTTTACCAGTCTTTGTTCTAGGGAAAACTCTGAACGCAACAAAAGGATTTTTGGATAACGTTTACCATTGACAAACTTATTTTCTGCGTCAAAAAATGCAAATTCCCGGTCATACTCAAGTGCGCCACGGTCGAGAATAGTCGCCTTTTCTACTTCTATACCATCTAGCGACTTAATTGGATATAGCAAAATCTTGGCTAGATATGGCATCATTTCATGGTTTTGGAGATGAATAAGCAGGAGCTTTATCAATTGCACCCATTCTATCAAGTGGCCAAAAACGAGCTACAGCCCGACCAATCATATTTTTTCGGGGAACAACACCCCAACAACGCCCATCATAACTATTAGGACGATTATCACCGAGCATTAAGTAAGAATTTGCGGGAATAATTTCCGGTTTAGCCAAAAAAGGAGGTTGGAGTCCGCTACTATTGCAAGCTTCAACAAAAGTCCGCACAGAAGAGGATAGGTAAACATTTTCCGGTAGAGGCTGGCTATTTATATATACTTTCCCTTCTCTGAGTTCTACTTTTTCCCCAGGTAAACCAATTACTCTTTTAATAAATGCTTCCCGTTCAGGATTATTCTGGATTTCTTGTGGCGGTAAAAATACGACTATATCTCCCCGTTCGGGGTTAGCAAATTTATATTTCACTTTATCAACAATAATCTTGTCTGCCAGCCACTGGTCTTTGACACCATGGAGGGTTGGTTCCATAGAACCAGTAGGAATCCAACGGGCTTCGGCAACAAAGGTACGAATTCCTAGAGCCAGAAAGATACTCAAGATCATCGTTTTACCTAGCTCTACTATCCAGGAATTATCAGGTTCTTGACTAGAGTTTTTATCAGACGCTTGATTTTGCATGAAATTGTTGAAGTATGTTAGGAGACTAGTATTGAACTCAGACAGATAGACTTGATATTATTAATCTTAACCAGATGGAGCAGATGACAGTTAAATAAAGTAAAAAAATCTAGTGCTTTTCTGTTGTCAGCTACAAACATTCAGGTTTTTAGCTTACTTGATGATAAACATTTTTTAACACAAAACCAAAATTAAAGGTTCTTCGTGCCAATTAAGTTTACCTTAAAGAAAAAGTTATCTATCATCCATAAATAGTTCCTTTATCCCGAAAAATCTTAAATCCATGTCAAATCCACAAAGTTTACTGATTCGTCACGCTGAAATTATTTTACCCAATGGTGAGTCAATGATTGGGGATGTGTTGATAGAAGGAAGGCACATAACCCAAGTAGGACAAGAAATCACTAATGCCAGACCTACCCGTGAGATTGACGCACAAGGTTTAACTTTGTTGCCTGGTGTGATTGACCCCCAGGTGCATTTCCGTGAACCAGGACTAGAATATAAGGAAGACTTATTTACTGCCAGTTGTGCTTGCGCGAAGGGGGGAGTTACTTCCTTTCTAGAAATGCCGAATACAAGACCTTTAACCATTACTCAATCAGCTTTAGATGATAAGTTACAACGGGCTGCCCAGAAGTGCTTGGTTAATTATGGCTTTTTTATTGGGGCTACGGCTGATAATTTACCAGATTTACTCTCTGCCCAGCCGACACCGGGAATTAAGATTTTTATGGGGTCAATGCACGGAGATTTGTTGGTGAGCCAAGAAGACTCTCTAGAGGCGATTTTTGCCCAAGGAAGCCGTTTAATTGCTGTTCATGCGGAAGATCAAGCCAGAATTAAGCAACGAAAACAGGAGTTTGCGGGGATTACAGATTTGGCTGTTCATTCCCAAATTCAAGATAATCAAGCGGCATTATTAGCTACCCAATTGGCGTTAAAACTTTCTAAGAAATATCAACGTCGGTTACATATTCTACATATGTCAACAGCCGAGGAAGCGGAGTTACTACGTCAGGATAAACCAAGTTGGGTGACGGCAGAGGTAACACCACAACATTTACTTTTGAATACTAATGCTTATGCAACTATTGGTAGTTTAGCGCAAATGAATCCACCATTGCGATCGCCCCATGATAATGAAGTTCTCTGGCAAGCCCTACGTGATGGTATTATTGACTTTATTGCCACTGACCACGCCCCCCACACTCTGGAGGAAAAAGCCCAAACTTACCCAAATACCCCTTCAGGAATGCCCGGTGTAGAGACTTCTTTACCTTTAATGTTAACCGCTGCAATGGATGGAAAATGTACTGTTGCCCAAGTTGTGCAATGGATGTCTAAAGCGGTCGCTGTAGCTTATGGTATTGCCAATAAGGGAGAAATTACCCCTGGTTATGATGCTGATTTAGTTTTGGTAGATTTAAAAAATTACCATGAAGTTAAACGGGAAGAAGTTGTCAGCAAGTGTGGTTGGAGTTCTTTTGAAGGTTGGAATTTAACAGGTTGGCCTGTAACAACAATTGTCGGTGGTGAAATTGTTTATGATTCCTACGGAGCGCTTCGCTATCATGGTCAGCTAAATACACAAGTTCGTGGACAAGCTTTAACTTTTAAGGGGTGACAAGGTAGATAAAAATCTTTGTAGATTGCGCTTAATTATTCGATTCCATCGGTAGGGGTAAAGCAAGAGCTTCATTGGTGTTAACTTAACGAGAAAACCCATAATCTCCAAAAACCTAACCCCCCTGCCCCCTTCCCTACCAGGGAATGGGGTTTTCAAAGCCTCTCCCCGCGTCGGGGAGAGGTTTGGAGAGGGGTCAATTTATACATTCAAAACTTTTCAAACATCCTCTAAACACTCGGAAAATTTATGAGTCCGTTTTAACGGACTTGAGCTATGAGACAGGGAATTTATTCCCTGGCGGTTGTGGAAGCCAACAGATCAGCTATTTTTAAATTAAGTTGACACCATTGAAACCCCTACACCTACAGGTTTTTTGTAATCTTACAAAAGTCTATTTCCTAACCTTGTAAAGTATAATTCTGTTCCATTATTGTGGTTATTTTGATAATATTGCGTATATGCTGCGTAAATTCTCTGTTTTAAATTAAGATTAAAGCATCAAATTCTGGCAAATATATAATATTATTATGCGAAATCGGATATTTAGTATTTTATTGCTCACCTTATCTCTAACTACCACACCCCAGCTTGTATTTGCTCAAAATAGTGTCCAACAGCTATTTAAACAAGGTGAAACAGCGGAAACTGTGGGTGACAACTCCCAAGCAGAGACGATTTGGCGTAAGGTTTTGCAGGTTGAACCCAATAATGGCAAAGCTTATAACAATTTGGGTAATGCTTTACGACGACAGGGAAAACTACCAGAAGCATTAGCAGCACACCAAAAAGCCCTACAACTCAATCTTAAAGATGCAGAAGCTTATGTTGGTATAGGTAATGTCCTAAATGCCCAAGATAAACAAGAAGAGGCTTTAGCGTCCCATAAAAAGGCTATCCAACTTAACCCTAAATTGGCTACTGCTTACAATGGTCTTGGTAATGTCCTCAAAGTCCAGAATAAATTAGATGAGGCTATTACCGCATTTCAGAAAGCTATAGAAATTGATCCTAAATATGCCTTTCCTTATATTAATCTCGGTTTAATTTTTAAAGATCAGCAGAAAATAGATGAAGCTATCGCTGCGTTTAAAAAATCTATTCAGCTTAACCCTAAATATGCTATTTCTTACAACAATCTTGGCAATGCCCTGTATGACCAGAAGAAATTAGATGCGGCTGTTGCTGCTTACCAAAAAGCCATAGAACTTGACCCTAAATATGCTGCTGCTTACAACAATCTTGGCAATGCCCTGTATGACCAGAAGAAATTAGATGAGGCTGTTGCTGCTTACCAAAAAGCCATAGAACTTGACCCTAAATATGCTGCTGCTTACAACAATCTTGGCAATGCCCTGTATGACCAGAAGAAATTAGATGAGGCTGTTGCTGCTTACCAAAAAGCCATAGAACTTGACCCTAAATATGCTGCTGCTTACAACAATCTCGGCAATGCCCTGAGTGACCAGAAGAAATTAGATGAGGCTGTTGCCGCTTACCAAAAAGCTCTAACATTAACAGATACTCCTGGACCACCAGCTAGTGATTATACCCTTGCAAATAATGGTTTAGGTTTAGTATTTCAACAGCAAGAAAAGTTTGAAGAAGCTATAAAACATTTCGACAAAGCCGAAGAATTTGACCCCGGTTATATATGCCAGTAACAACAATATAGAAGCACGAAAATTATGGACTGAAAAACAAAATAAACTAGCCAGTGTAGATAGCGATATCGAATTTTTGCCCAAAAATGACCCCAATTTACCTGTTAAACGTTCTGTCGTCCTCATTACTGCCAAGTTTTCTAACAGTCAACGTCAAGGAATTGAGGTTGGTACTGGTGTAGTTATCCAGCAAGATGCCAACCGGACATTAATTCTCACCAATCGTCATGTAATTTTTGATGGCAATGAACAGGGTGAAAATATTCAAGTGGAGTTTTTCAGTTCTCCACCAACAGGTAAAGTCAGAATGAGGAGGAATGCCAAATTATTCCAAAAGACTCCTACAGATGAACTCGATTTAGCTGTTTTGGAAGTTAGCGGTAAACTACCAGAAGACATCCAACCTTTATCAATGTCTACTACCATCAACCCCGCAATGCCTATTCAAATTATCGGTCATGATGCAAAACGAGGTGAAGATAAATCATGGTCTGTAAAATCAGGAAAAATCAATAATCAGAACCAACAATTACAAATATCGGAGGCCGAACTTAAACCTGGTTATTCAGGCAGTCCCGTGATAGACTCAGAAAATCGGCTTATAGGCGTAGTTTATGCCCGAAAATCAGGTGAAACCAAAAATTTTGCCTATCCTATATCTGTAGTTAAAAAACAATTGTCCATCTGGAAAATTACTTTAAGTAACTAACTTGGCAAAATTAAATATAATACCTCTCTCCAAACCTCTCCCCTACGAGGGGAGAGGCTTTGACTCCCCTTCCCTAGTCTACAGTGTACACACAAGTCTTCTAGAGTTGCCACACAGGCTTCAGATCCCCCCAACCCCCCTTAAAAAGGGGGGCTAAGTTTCTCAAAGTCCCCCTTTCTAAGGGGGATTTAGGGGGATCGAATAACGTTTAGCATCTTTTCTAGAGATGTGTGTACACTGTAGCCTACCAGGGGAGAGGCTTTGACTCCCCCTTCCCTGGTAGGGAAGGGGGTTGGGGGGTTAGGTTTATATTATATTTTTTAACGCCCACTTACTTTAACGAAACCATGAGTTATAAAATTCTACTGGCCAGCTTATTAATCCTCGGCATTAATCCTCTTTCTGCTGTTGCCTCTTGTCCTAAAGGAAATGCCCGTTCTACAGATTATATCCGCCGTCAACCACCCAACCGTTGTGAAGGCATCAAACTCGAACCTTTAAGCGGCAATAGCTTGAGTTTAATTTCCATTGCTACCCGCAACATTGCCAGTTATGGTAATACCATAACCTTACAAGTTCCCCGCATTAAAGATGGTAAAAATCCTCAAGTCATAGTCAAATCATTGGATGATAATTATCACTATCAATTAGATGATTTACTATTATCTAAAAATGGTGCAAATTTCGGCTTTAGCTGGGATACTTACGTTCTTAAAAAAGCCAACATCCCCGCAAACAAACTCCGCGCTGTAGCATCCTATAGCCTGGGTTCTCAAAATGTCTATGTTCCTGTTACTTTAGGACAAACTTCTGGTAAATATGAATTTGTTTTTTATTCTCAAGATCGAGTTAAATTTACCAGTTTAAAAATCCTTCCACTCACAGATCAAAAAGATCAACAGCCTGTATATAGGACATCTCGCACTACCCCCAATAGTGGTGAAATTAGTTTTACATGGGATGGAAGTAACGCCCCAGCAGGACGCTATCAACTTCACTATATCGCTAATATTGAACGCAGTAATGAACCAAGCGATAGAATTGAACGACGCATCGTATTTGAACATAACCCAACTTGGTTAGAATAAATCATGGGATATCGGCAAAAAGGTAGACAGAAATCTTCTCACAATTCCAGGTTTAGTAAGATTAATAACTTTATTATTACTAAGTCTGGCTTAATTCAGACAAAATTTAATAATATTAATCATAATTTTCTCCAGCGATTGCCAAATCTAAAACAATATCTAATCCAGCAAAAATCATCTTTTTTGGTGATAATATTGCTTGTGGTTTTGTGTATTATTACTATTGCGGCTATTGTCCCTGGAACTCATACATTTGAAGGTAATCTTATTTTTAAAGAAATGAGTTTTACTTATGATGATAATCAACCTAAACTTTTTATCGGCAATATTAAAAACATTAAAGAACTAGAAACTGAAGGTAAGCAAACATTAACCTTTACTGGCAGTTTTCAAAGTCAATCTTTACCAGAAATTGATAAATTAAATTCCTTAGAAATCCAACTTACAGACAGAGAAAGTAAAATAATTATTACTCCAGCCAATTCTAGTACAGAAAGCGAAATTAATCTGAAAGAATTACGACTACAACCCCAAACAAGAATAGCTAGACTAAATTATGATTTTTATCGTCAGCAACTAGCTTTTTCTCTACTTCCCAATTCTCAAAATAATCCCAATCCCTTAGAAATCTATTTAGGTGAACAGCCTATCAAAGTTATTATAGAAGGTTATAAAATACCCAGTTTAAATTTACCGAAGTCACAGGATGATCAAGCACAATTAGAGTTTATTGTCAACCCCAATAATAAAGAATTTACTTTTAACATTCAAGAAAATACTAATATTTATTTAACTTTATCAAAACCACCAAAATATGAATCAGAACAATGGTTTAGAGGCAAAATAAAAACTAAAGATGTCACATTTACTCACGTAGATAAAAATGGTGGCAACCTGAGAGATGATTTAGAAATATCTACCATTGTCGAAGGTAAAATTCGCATGGCAGAACAGGATCGAGAAATTGAAGAAAATCAGTTTCTGATGGGAGAAGACACTAATAAACCGTTAAATATTCAACTTATCCGCAATCTGCAAATAATATCTGATAAAAAAGGTATAGAAGCCCGGTTTTCTGGTAAAACCAAACAAATTCAAATTGGACTAGATCAAGATTTTCCTGTTTCTAGTATCCAAGGTAGTTGGTTAGATGGGGTGCTACCTCGTGATGCCATTATTGCCCTATTTTCCTTTGGCGCTGCTACAGTTGCCAATCTTCTTTCTTGGTTATTTAGTAATACTAATTCCCGCAAACCATAATATTTGTTTAACAGGAGAATGTTTAATTATATCAAGTCCGTTGTTCGTACCTCAAAATTAAATTAATTTACAGCAATAATTTCGGCTTGACGGCTGCCATTTTCACCATAGTTTAAACATACCTTTAAATAACTATCTGGTAGATATGGCATTCGTTCAGCCCATTCAATGGCGACAATTCCCGGTGTTACTTCTATGCCTTCCCAGTAACTTTCTAGATTCAAGCCTGTCACTTCTTGAGGTTCTAAGCGGTATAAATCTAAGTGATAAAGAGGAATACGTCCTTCTGTGTACTCATTAATCAGAGTAAAGGTAGGACTAACAATAGAGTCAATTATCCCCAATCCCTTACCAATACCTTGCACCAAAGTAGTTTTACCAGCACCCAAATCACCTTCTAGCAAAATCACACTTCCAGCAGTCAAAGTTTCTCCAAGGGTAATACCTAATTGCTGTGTTGCTTCTATATCTGGAAGGAAAATTTTAGTCATTGGTAATTGGTAATTGGTAATTGGTAATTGGTAATTGGTAATTGGTAATTGGTAATTGGTAATTGGTAATTGGTAATTGGTAATGTCTAAGAGGGTGTTTGAAAAGTTTTGAATGTATAGACTGACCCCTCTCCAAACCTCTCCCCTTGCAGGGGAGAGGCTTTAAAACCCCCATTCCCTTGCAGGGAAGGGGGGTAGGGGGGTTAGGTTTTTGGAGATTACTGGTTTGATATAATACTTTTTAAACAACCTCTAAGCATTATCCAGTGTATCGGGATTAACGCCTAAATCACGCAACAGTTGTCCTAGTTGTTCAACTTTTCTTTTTGCTTCTATTGTTTCTTGTTCAGCAAGAATAACTCTTTCATTAGCAGCAATAGCTTCTTGTTCAGCAAGAATAACTCTTTCATTAGCCGCAGCCGCTTCTTCTGTTGGTTCAGGAATTAATTCTCCTGTTAGTGTGAACCACCTTAACCATAACTTGGGAATATCTCGAAATGTCCCTTGCCATAGTCCTAAACTTAAACCTAATTCTGGCATTAGTAAGCGTCCTTCAATCATATTCATAGGTTCATAATGACCACCTACTAACTGGAATGCGCGAACTTCGTTGGTGTAGCGGCTAAAAACAATGTAGTAGGGAATCCTTAAAATACGTTCATAAACTTCCCATTTTGTGGGAGGTTTACCTATCTTACTTTTTCTATTACCTAAATCTTCATCTTCTGTACCAGGAGATAATAATTCTACAACTACAAAAGGGTTTGCTGGTTCTTGCCAAGTGACATAACTTAAACGTAAATCTTGACCATTATATAATTTGGGGACTCCAACCACACCAAACCAATCTGGGCGTTTATACCATAAAGGATTTTGCAGATCATAATAAAGATTCAGATCAGCCGCACTATAAACAAGTTCTGGATTCCAGTTTATGGGTTGAAATGTTAAATATAAAAGTAAAGGTTGTAAAAAATGAAAGTCGTCTGGCAAGCCTTTTTCCTCTGGGTTTTCGCTAGGTAAATCATACATTGTCGGTAAAGTTTCCCAAGGGGGAAGGGGTGGTTCAGTTTGAGAAATGATCGAAGAAGTCATAAATATTTTAGGTTGGTAATTGGTAATGGGGAAATATATTTCCCCATTACCAGTTTTTACTTCCCGTGATGCGCTCCACTGTACCATTTTAATAAGACTTTGGCTAGTTTTTGGGGGTCATGGCGAACAGCACCATATTCATCTTCAAATAAAATATTAGCAGGAACTATTCGCCGTCCTAATTGGGTGACAGATTCTCGGTCTAAAAAGACTGGATGGGCATTTTGTTGGGCATAACGGATAAGCGCTTGGGCTGAGGGTGTTTTTTTATGAACTAATACAGCATCGAATAACCTTCTATTGCCACAAGCATCATCTATGGCTTGAATATGTTCAGCAACGCTATATCCATCAGTTTCTCCTGGTTGGGTCATGATATTGCAGATATAAATGCGGGGTACATTGGTAGCGGCGATCGCATCGGCAATTTCTCCAACTAACAAATTAGGAATTAAGCTTGTATAAAGACTACCCGGACCAATAATAATGTAATCAGCTTCTTGAATGGCTTTAATTGCCGCGGGAACTGCCGGTGGATTTTCAGGAATACAACCAATTTTGACAATTTTTCCCGCAGCTTTGGGAATATTCGACTCACCCTCAATGCGGCGGCCATCTGTCAATTCTGCCCAGAGACGGACATCGCTAAGGGTAGCAGGTAAAACTTGTCCTCTCACCGCCAATACCTTAGAACTGGCAGCGATCGCTTGCACCAAATCCCCAGTAATATCAGTCATGGCTGTTAAAAACAAATTACCAAAACTGTGACCTGTTAAGCCATCTCCAGCCCGAAAGCGATATTGAAATAATTCCGTCAGTAATTTTTCTTCATCAGCTAGTGCTGCTAAACAATTGCGGATATCTCCAGGTGGTAAAACGCCAAATTCTTCACGCAGTCTACCAGAAGACCCGCCATCATCTGCTACGGTGACAATAGCAGTAATATTAGCACTATAAGTTTTTAAGCCTCTGAGTAACGTTGAAAGTCCAGTTCCACCACCAACAACCACAATTTTTGGACCCCGGTATAAGCGACGGTGGGCTAAGAGGACATCTATCAATTCCTCTTCATTCACTCCAGGTCTGAGGACTTCTGTAATTGAACCGACAGTGCGGGATTGTCCCCACAACACCAACAGGACACCACATATAAGGAGTAATGGACCACTGATATAGTTGGGTAAAATATCCGCGAGGAGTCCCAAAAGACCTTTTAGCAACTCTAGTATCCAAAAAATGGGGGTTAATTTTACCCAAATAGCCAACCCCAAACTGGCTAAGACAACACCCCCAACAGTGATAAGTAACCAGCGTTTCACCGCTAATCCAGGGGATAACCATTTGAACCATTGGTTAACCCGGTGGGAAGTGCGACTGTGAGACTCTAGTTGTAGCGAATTAATGGCTTGTTTCAAAAAACCGATGAACATACTTAATAGGGAAAGTTGGTAAAAACAATATTTAACAGAAACTTAACATCACCTGCTTTCAATACTGAAAAAACCATAAGTTTGATTTAATCCTTTATATTTCAGGGAGGATAGGGAATCAACAGTTGAGGAAAATACCTATCTTACTTTTGCGGCGTTGTGTTTTACCAATTTAATAAAAGTGAATTTGATGAAAAAGCGAATTTTAGGAATAGATCCAGGACTGGCAACTGTGGGATTTGGGGCAATTAATTGGCAACAAAGTCAAAATAAAGGACAAGAGACAACGGTAGAGATGGTAGATTTTGGCGTAATTCGCACAAATGCTGATGTGGAAATGACTCAGCGACTATGTATTTTATTTGATGATTTACACAGCGTGATGGAGGACTTACAGCCAGATTTGGTGGCAATTGAAAAGTTATTTTTTTATCGGATGGCAAATACCATTGTTGTAGCACAAGCCAGGGGTGTACTGATGTTAGTTTTAGGACAGCGTAAGCTTCCTTATGTAGAATTTGCACCTCCCCAAATTAAGCAAGCTTTAACGAATTATGGTAAGGCAGATAAAGCAGAAGTGCAAGAGGCTGTGATGCGGGAGTTGGATTTAGATGAAATTCCTCGGCCGGATGATGCGGCAGATGCTTTAGCGGTGGCGTTAACAGCTTCGTTCCAGTTGTAAGATTGTATAAAGAGAATAAAGTTAGAAACTGAATAATAAAGTGGGAAACTATCCCTCTCCTGTCACTCTCCAAAAACATTTGCCATTCCTGGATTTTAGAGCTTTTGTATAGCAAGCGAACTGCTTGCAGCAGCGCTTCGCTATCGCACGATTTTTTGCTAATAAACATCCAATATCTCCATCTTCTATAATTCGTGAAGTGAAGCGACACGCAATTGTGGATCTTAGAATGAAGCTAGTAGTTCGTCAAAATAAATTTGACGGGTAATGATCGGAAAAAACTTCTGTTCTTCCCTCCCTTGCCCCCCTGCCTCTCTTCTCCCCCTGCTTGCCTTCACCCGTCATTTTCGGGTTGACAGACTACTAGTCCAGTTAAAGAGAACACCCACAGAATTAGTTATTATTTTTTACATTACGAGTGTTGGCTAACGCTAAAAAGCATACTATACTGTTGCTGTATAGCTAAAATATAAGCACAGTAATACTCTGCAAAGCAGAATGTACTAAAGGATGCTGTAATGTCAGCGAATGAAGCCAACACTAGGACACAATTAATTGATCCTGCTTTAATCTTAGCAGGATGGAACATCAAAGACCCCCACCAAGTGGGGTTAGAAATTCCTGTGGATGGCTATCATGCCGAACCTTGGAACGGTGTTACTGATTATTGCTTGTACCAACCCAATGGGGAAGTTATAGCAGTGGTGGAAGCAAAACGCCAAAGCAGTGATCCTAAAATTGCCCAAACCCAGGTAGAATACTACGTTAAAGAAATAGAAAAACATCAAAGTTTCCGCCCTTTTGCGTTTATGACGAATGGGGAGGAAATTTATTTTTGGGATGTGGGAAATTCTGCAAAACGGCAGGTAGCTGGCTTTTTTTCGCCAGCAGATTTAGAAAATTTACTGTATATTCGTCAAAATAAAATTGCGTTAAGTTCATTACCAATTAATACCCAAATTGCTGGGAGAGATTATCAACAGGAAGCTATTCGTCGGGTTTGTGAAACATTTGATGAAGGAAAACGCCGCACTTTATTGGTAATGGCTACGGGAACAGGGAAAACACGCACCGCAATGGCTATTATTGACTTATTTTTAAAGGCTAATCAAAGTCGTAAAATCTTATTTGTTGCTGATAGGGATAATTTAGTCAAGCAAGCTTTAGAAGATGGTTTTATGGAACATATACCCCATGAACCATGCGATCGCATTTTCAGCTACAACATAGATAAAACTAAACGGCTGTATGTTGTTGTGGAAAAGACTTTGAGAAATTCCTATAAAAAATTTAGTCCAGCTTTTTTTGATTTAATTATTTTTGATGAGGCACATCGTTCTATTTTTAACCTCTTTCAAGAGGTAATGGACTATTTTGATGGGCGGATGATTGGCTTAACCGCTACTCCCGCAGGTTTTATTGATAGGAATACATTTAATACTTTTCACTGTTATGATGGTATTCCTAGTTTTCTCTACACCTATAAACAAGCAATTGAAGAGAAAAATTTAGTTGATTTTAGTCTTTATCAAGCACAAACTAAATTTCAAAGTGAAGGTATTAAAGGCGCGAAACTTTCCGAAGAAGAACAGAATATATTGATAGCACAAGGACATGATCCAGATGATATTGATTTTTCCGGTACAGATTTAGAAAAAAAGGTGAGTAATAAAGACACTCTCCGCAAGCAGTGGGAAGAAATTATGGAAGTTTGCCATAAAGATGAATCAGGGCAACTACCAGCGAAAACAATTGTATTTGCATTGACTCAAAAACACGCTTTAAGGGTGTGTGAAACTTTTGAAGAAATGTATCCACAATATTCTGATTTGGTGCGAGTAATTACCCATAAAACAGAATACAAATGCAAGCTAACAGGGAACTTTAAAAAAGATGATATGCCCCGCATTGCTATATCTGTGGATACGCTGGATACCGGAATAGATGTACCAGAATTGATGAATTTGGTGTTTATGAAACCTGTTCAATCACAGATTAAACTTTGGCAAATGATTGGACGGGGAACGCGAAATCAAAAGGCTTGCAAAAAGTTGGAATGGTTGCCAAATCGAACAAAAGAGGAATTTTTAATTATTGATTTTTGGGAAAATGAATTTGAAGATAAAGCACAAACAGAAGTAGCCCAAACTATTCCTGTATTATCTCGTATTTTTAACACTCGTTTGAATTTGCTGGAGTTATATTTACATAATCAAGAATCACCCGATTGTCAAGCGGTAATTGCAAGTTTACGGGAACAAATAACCCAAATTCCGACAGATTCATTTACTGTCAAAAAGAAGATGTTGGATATGGATATTGCAGAAGCTTGGACAGATTTATTTTGGAATTACATTACTAAAGATAAATTGAAGTCATTACGGTTTAAAGTTGCTCCTCTTTTGCGATTTGTGCCAGGTGTGGAGATAGCAGCAGCAACTTTTACAAGTAAAGTTGAACGATTAAAATTAGAAATTCAAACGGAAGGAGCAAAACCGGATACTGTACAATCTATTGTTGAAGATGTGAGTCGTTTACCTGATTTTGTCCATCAAGATAAACGAAAACAAGATGCAATTAAGTTATGTTTATCTTCACGGTTGAATAATGCAACGGTGAAAGAATTAAATCAGATAATCAATGATTTAGCTGAAGAAATGAAAAATCGGCGACAACGCCCTAGTATTTTTTTAGAGTTAGATTTAGCTGATTTTGTGGCTACTCGCGGTTTTATTACTGTGGGTGAGGGTGGTGAACAAGTTTATGTGGAGGAATATAAAAAACGAGTTGAGGAAAAAATAAATGAAATTGTAGATGTTCATCCTACTATTAAGGCTATTCAGGAAGGTAAAGCGGTTACAGATTGGCAATTGATTGAGTTAGAAAGAACTTTACGCCAAGGTTTAGGAGGTGGTAATATTCAGCTTTCTGAGTCGAATATTCGCAAGGCTTACGGGTTAAAGGCTAATAGTTTATTGGCGTTTTTGCGGCATTTATTAGATTTGGATGCCATACCAGATTATGATGAGGTGGTAAAGCGTCAATTTGAGGATTTTATTGCCAAACACCAGTATAATGCTAATCAGATTAATTTTTTAAGGGCTGTGCAAAGTGTGTTTTTACAAAAGCAGAGGTTAGAGGTGGCTGATTTGTATGAGGGGGCTTTGGCTAGGTTTGGGAAAAATGCCGTTGATAGGTTTTTTTCTGATGATGAGGTGGATGATTTGTTAGCGTTTACGGAATTGTTGGCGGCTTAAAATTTATTTGTTCATTTATTTATTCATTGAGTTAGATTTAATAGCCAGGGAATAAATTCCCTGTCTAATAGCTAAAGTCGGTTAAAACCGACTAAGTTGGGTTTTTATGTGATTCTTTGTTTAATTTTTGAGTAATAATAGAAATTTTATTTTTAATTTAATTCATTTTTTTGGTAATATAATGTGAGACAGAGACAACAGAGCCAGGGAATTTATTCCCTGTCTAATAGCTAAAGTCGGTTAAAACCGACTAAGTTGGGTTTTTATGTGATTCTTTGTTTAATTTTTGAGTAATAATAGAAATTTTATTTTTAATTTAATTCATTTTTTTGGTAATATAATGTGAGACAGAGACAACAGAGCCAGGGAATTTATTCCCTGTCTAATAGCTAAAGTCGGTTAAAACCGACTAAGTTGGGTTTTTATGTGATTCTTTTTTAATTTTTGAGTAATAATGGAAATTTTATTTTTAATTTAATTCATTTTTTTGGTAATATAATCTGAGTCCGTTTCAACGGACTTGAGCTTTGAGACAGGAATTTATTCCCTGGCTGAATTGGCTGGAATGGCTGGATAATTACACATTTATTGTTATTCTTTTAAAATTCATTATGGCTTTGTGGCGCTTGTATTATCATGTTGTCTGGGCTACGAAAAAACGTGAGCCTTTAATTACCAATGATGTAGAGGAAAAATTTTATGGTTATTTAATTGGGAAGGCGGATCATTTAGGGTGTATAATTCATGCTATTGGTGGAATTGAAGACCATATTCATTTTGTGGTTTCTATCCCTCCTAAATTGTCTATTGCTGAATTTGTGAAAACTTTAAAAGGTAGTAGTGCTTACCATTATAATCATACTTTAGGTAAAGCACAACAATTTGCTTGGCAGGAGGGATATGGTGTATTTTCTTTAGGAGGTAAACAATTACAAGAAGCTATTGATTATGTAGATAATCAAAAAATACATCATCAAAATAAAACCACAATTCCATTATTAGAACAAGAAACAGATTTAGATAAACCACCAGAAAATAAAACAAAACCTAAAATCCCAGAAATACCAGGAAATAAATTTCCTGACTAAAAGCTAAAATCCCTTAAAACGGATTAAACTCAAAAATAATTAGTCGGTTTTAACCGACTTTAGCTATAAGACGGGGAATTTATTCCCCGGCTAAATCAATGACTAAATAAATAGATAGCTACATTAAATCAAAAACCCTAATTAAAAATGCTAACCGACCCCAATTTAAAATCAAAAGTAGACCTCCTGTGGGATAAACTCTGGACAGGAGGCTTATCCAACCCAATGGATGCTATCGAACAATTCTCATTTCTCCTCTTCCTCAAACGCTTAGACGAAACTGAAGATTTAAACGAACGCCAAGCCAAACGCCGCAAAGAAGATTATCAGCCCAAAATACCCCTAGAAATGCGTTGGCGAAATTGGACACAGAAGAAAGCCGAGGATGCTTTAAATCATGTCAAAAATAAAGTTTTCCCCTGGTTGAAAGAAATGGGTAATTCTGACAACGAGGAAGAAAATGAGGAAGGAAATGAGCAAGAAACTAATGAAGATAAAAGTTCCTTTAGTGAGTATATGCAAACTGCGGAATTTAAAATTAATAAACCCAGTTTGTTAATTGAGGCTTGTAAATCAATTGATGAGATGAAAATCTCTGAACAAAATCAAGATGTTCAGGGTGATTTGTATGAGTATTTATTAAATAAATTAAGTATTGCTGGACGCAATGGCCAGTTTAGAACTCCCCGCCATATTATCCGCATGATGGTGGAAATGGTAGAACCTAAACCTACTGATAGAATTGGTGATTTAGCGGCGGGTACTTGTGGTTTTCCGGTGAATGCTTATCAGTATATTTTAGAAAAAAACACCAGTCCAGAAATATTATTTGATGAAAAAGGTAATAAACATTTAGTTGGTGATTTACTCACACTAGAACAACAGGAATTTCTGCAAACAGAGGCGTTTACAGCTTATGATAATGATTCGGGAATGACGATGTTACGCATCGGTTCAATGAATTTCATGCTGCATGGTATTGAACAGCCTCGGTTTTTTGCTAAAGATACTCTTTCTAAAAGGTTTGATGATGAAAATACCCTCGATTTAGTATTAATGAATCCACCTTTTAAGGGTGCGGTTGATGCAGCAGATGTACATCCAAAATTGGCAGGTTTAAGCAAAAAATCCGAGTTGTTATTTCTGCACTTGATTTTGCGGGTTTTAGATATGGGGGGGAGATGTGCGGTTATTGTCCCCGATGGGGTGCTGTTTGGTTCTAGTAAAGCGCACGTGGAGATTCGCAAAAAGATTATAGAAGAAAATCGCTTGGATGGGGTGGTTTCTATGCCTAGCGGGGTGTTTAAACCTTATGCGGGGGTGTCTACGGCGGTGCTGCTGTTTACTCGTGGGGGAACGACTGACCGCGTTTGGTTCTATGATATGGAGCATGATGGCTTTTCTCTCGATGATAAGCGTCAACCTGTGACAGAAAACGATATTCCTGATATTTTGGATTGTTGGAAAAATCGGTTTAATGCTGATGTTGCTAAACAAAATCAGGAACGTTTAGCGGATTTGAAAATGCAAATTGCACCTTTTAAAGCGGAACGTTTATTATTACATAAGGAAATTAACCGTTTAACTTTTGAAAATGCTGTTGCACCGGCTGATGATGAAGCAACTCGTCAGGCTTTGGAAACGGATAAACAAAAGTTGGCGTTATTACATGAAAAAATCTCACTGGTGCAAAATGAAATTAATCGCCTGAATCGTCAATTTTAGGTAACTAAGGCGCAGGTAAAGGGGAATAAATATGATTTATCTGCTAGTCGTTATCGTCAGGTGGAACAGGATGAGGTGTTTTATGATGTTCCCCAGGTGACGTTAGAAAGGTTGTTAAAATTGGAGGATGTTATGGGCGCTGAGGTGCGAGAATTGGAGATGTTGTTATAGATTTATGGGTTTATTCATTTTATCGGTTTTGTTGGGGAATAAATGCCAATCAATTCTAATAAATGTCAATCAATGCTAATCAATGTCAATCAATGCTAATCAATGCCAATAAATGCCAGGGAATAAATTCCCTGTCTTATAGCTGAAGTCGGTTGAAACCGACTGAATATAATTTGGATGTTGATTTGATTGTTTTGTTTTGGGGAATAATGGTAATTTTATTTGGCAATTAAACCCGATTTTTTGGTAATCTCATTTTAGTCCGTTTTAACGGACTTGAGCTTTTAGACAGGGAATTTATTCCCTGGCTTTATTGATGACAGATACTAACTCATGTGAGATTAGAGATTTAGATATTGTGTTAAATTTGAAAGATGAAATAATGGAATATTTCAACAAAAAAACAGATTATAAACAACCAAATTGGATTAAAACAACACTTGGTAAATGTTTCAGATTAATCAATGGTAGGGCATATTCTCAAGTTGAAATGCTCAATTCTGGTACTCCTATCATCAGAATTCAAAATCTTCATGGAAGTGAAAAATGGTACTACTCTGATCTTCAACTTCCTGAAGATCAATATTGTGATAAAGGAGATTTACTATGTGCTTGGTCAGCTACATTTGGTCCTTTTATATGGAATGGAACAAAATCTATATATCATTACCATATATGGAAAGTTGAACCAACACCAGCGATAGATAAAAAATTTGCTTACTATTTACTGACAAACATTACAACTTCAATTAAAGCAGCATCTCACGGTATCTCAATGCTGCATATGACAAAGGAGGGTATGGAAAAATGGGAAGTAGATATACCACCATTACCAGAACAAAAGCGAATTGCAGCAATATTGGAAAAATGCGATCGCCTACGTCGAACCCGTCGCTACTCCCTACAACTCAGCGAAACCTTTCTACAATCCGTCTTTCTGGAAATGTTCGGCGATCCTGTTACTAATCCGATGGGTTGGTTTATTAAAAATTTAGATGATGTTGCTGATATTGCTTCAGGAGTAACCAAAGGACAAAAGTTTAATGGTAAACAAACTGTTCAAGTTCCATATATGCGTGTTGCCAACGTACAGGATGGTTATCTTGATTTAACAGATATAAAATTAATTGAAGCTTTACCACAAGAAGTAGAACAATTAAAACTTCAAAAAGGTGATATTTTAATGACTGAAGGCGGTGATTATGATAAATTAGGTCGTGGTGCAATTTGGCATGGTCAAATTGAAAATTGCATACATCAAAATCATATATTTAGAGTAAGAACAAATAGGAAAATCATATTACCTGAGTTTTTTGCAAAATTACTTTTAACTCAATACACTAAATTATATTTTTTGCAATGTTCAAAGCAAACAACTAATTTAGCAACTATTAATATGACACAATTAAAAGCTTTACCTGTTCCACTCCCCCCTCTCCCACTCCAAGAAAAATTTGCCCAAATAGTCCAAAAACATGAACGCTTTCGCACCCAACAACGAGAAGCCGAACGCCAAGCAGAACATTTATTTCAAACGCTGCTATATCGCGCCTTTCGTGGAGAACTTACATCCTCAGACAGCAACGAACTAGACATATCCGCATTATCCGCAGAAAATCACCCACAACAGCCAAAACCAAAATCTACAGATAAACCGGAAAACCTTCCTATCCCAGCCACCCAGCCACAAATAAACGCACTACAACTAACCCTACCAGGCTTAGAATAGCCAGATTAGTTACCGTTCAAGTACATGAATCGTAATAGATATTGATGCAAAATTCATCTTTAAATATTAAACACTAAAATCATTACCATCTTGATTTACAACTAATCTTAAAATTGATAACCCTAAAATAATTAAAAATAGCACCAAACCAATGGTACAAGCATAGCTAATCTCTAAATTACCAAATGCTTGTTCATACAAATAATAAACAATAGTCTTAGAACTATTCAGCGGTCCGCCTTGGGTCATAATATAAACTTCTTCAAAAACTTTAGTTGCGGAAATTGCCGAAATTACAGCCACTAAAGCTAAATAGGGTTGCATCAATGGTAAGGTAATATCCCAATGTTTACGAACACTATCTGAACCATCAATAGCCGCAGCTTCATAAATATCAGCGGGAATGGCTTGTAATCCAGCTAAATAAATTACCATATAATAGCCTAAGCCCTTCCAAATCGTTACAGCCATAATACTAGCTAGGGAAATGGGGACAATTCCCAATATCTTATCAGGACTTGTTAACCAGGGAATTCCGTCGGTAAAAATCCCTAAAGTTTTGAGAATTTGATTCAGCAATCCGTTTTCTGCATATAACCATTTCCAAGCTATCCCAGCTACTACCATGGAAATGACAACTGGAGTATAATAAGCTGTTCTAAACCAATTCATTCCCCGCAGTTTTTGATTGACTAAAATTGCTAAAGCCAAGGGTAAAAATACTAAAATTGGCACAACACCAATTAGATAAATAAATGTATTTTGTAATGTTTGCCAAAAAACTGGATCTTTCGATAAACGCAGGAAATTTTTCCAGCCAATCCATTGAGGAGGATCTCCTATATTTTCATAGTTGGTAAAACTGAGATAAAAGGCTTGAACTGCTGGATAAAAAACAGTTAATGCTAAAATAATTAAGGCTGGTAATAAAAATAAATAAGGTGTTATTCTCTGTTGCATTAAAATCCATTGTTTTGATGTTAATTGAGACATATATTTGAGGATCAAGTTTTAGCAACTATAGTATCTTATTTCGGAGTCTAGATAAAGTTATTTTGATTAATACTTACGCCAAATTGAGAAAAGCCTTGATTTGGAGGTTGGATTGTTTACCTCAGTGTTACGTAGCAATGGCAAAGGTATTATTTTATCAGTATGATTTCAGAGTCGCACAAAAACTATTTAGCAAATATACTCAAAAATTAAATAGGGAATTAGTAAAATAATCCTTTTCCCTATTCTTCAATAAAATTACAATTCTGGTTTTGTATCTACTGTTTCATGCTGATTAATTTTCACCTGTTCTAATAAACGAGGCATCCAAGGTAAAGCCAGGAAAATTCCTGATAAAATTAGTAGAAATACAGAAAGTCCAAAAAGTTGGTCGCGGGAAATTTCTAATACACCACGTAAAATTACCTCTCGTAAAGCCGAAACAATCGTAATTTCTACCGCTGCACCTACAGAAATACTCCGTTCTTGCAGGTAATCAACTAACAACCGAAACAGTTCTACTAATATCAAAATAAACAAAATATCAGATGTTACTTGCCGTAGATCTAATGGACTTAAAAATGATAAAAACATATCTCCTAAGCGAATGAGCATTACACAAAACAAACTCACGCAAAGGGAGATAACAATAATATCCTGAAAAAGTTCTAAGTTACGAACAATTCTATCCCGTTTAAACAAATTATTGACTTCTATAATTATCCGCTGTGGCATAGTATTTTCTAGAACAGAAAGATAAATCTATTTTAATAATTAACCATTAAACTACTTTGAATAAAGTGAACAGAGAACAATAAGTAATTATCAATTCAAATCAAGGAGGAGATTAACTGTTTCTACCCCCCACTTTCAAACTTTAATTAATTCCTGGTTCTATTTTTTTACTGATGCTTCAGTAGCTGATTAACTTTAAGTTAGCCCCGCTGACCTAAGTAGATAGGATTTATCCATTATTAAGTATAAGATTTTATCTATGAATAATGCCCAATGGAAACGGGAATTGCCCACAATTAGGACTATGGAAAGATGCTGTTGGTCTTTTGACTGACGATGATTGTTGACAGTTTTAATTTTCTTAACTGAGGTATATGTTTTTTAATAAAAATTAATATTCAAGCTGTGCCACAATAAGAGAAAGGCATAAATACTCAATTTATTAAAGAGGGGCGTTATGGTATTGCTTACCGAGAAACTAGAAAAGCGTCTGACTATAAATACTGTAGAGATTAGTGAAGATACTACCGCAATTCGGTCTTTGGATTGGGACCGCGATCGCTTTGATATTGAATTTGGCTTACAAAATGGTACAACCTACAACTCTTTTCTGATTCGGGGGGAAAAAATCGCCCTGGTTGATACTTCCCATGAAAAGTTTCGCAAACTTTATTTTGATACTCTCACCGGTTTAATTAATCCCCAAGATATTGATTATTTAATTGTTAGTCACACTGAACCAGATCACAGCGGTTTAGTAAAAGACTTACTACAACTCGCTCCTCATCTAACTGTAGTTGCGTCAAAGGTGGCAATTCAGTTTTTGGAGGACATGGTACATCAACCATTTAACCGCAAAATTGTCAAAAATGGCGATCGCTTAGATTTAGGCAATGGCCATGAATTTGAATTTGTCATTGCTCCTAATTTACATTGGCCGGATACCATTTTCAGCTTTGACCACAAAACCCAAATTCTCTACACCTGCGATGCTTTCGGGTTACATTATTGCTCAGAAAGTACCTTTGATGACGATTTAGCAGCAATAGAAGCTGATTTTCAATATTACTACGAATGTTTGATGGGACCAAATGCCCGTTCCGTCCTGTCCGCTATGAAGCGCATGGCAGAATTGAAAACAATTCGCATGATTGCCACCGGACATGGACCCCTATTATATCACAATGTGGAAGAATTGACAGGCCGTTATCGCAGTTGGAGTCAAGGCCAAACCAAAGCCGAAACCCCAGTAGGAATATTTTACGTTTCCGAGTACGGTTTTGGCGATCGCATCGCCCAATCTATTGCTAACGGGATGACAAAAACTGGTGTCGCTGTAGAAATAGTAGATTTAGCCAGCGTCAACGAATTACAAGAACTGCGGGAACTGGTAGGACGTTGTACAGGCTTAGTTGTGGGAATGCCCCCAACTTCAGGCAATTCTAACATTCAAGCCGCCCTCAGCACCGTTTTAGGTTCTGCCAAAGAAAAACAAGCCATTGGCATTTTTGAAACTGGTGGAGGAGATGATGAACCCACCTATCCCCTATTAAATAAATTCCGGGCTTTAGGGTTACACTTATCTTTTCCCGTAATTGAAATTCGGGAAACACCCACAGCTAACACTTATAAAAAGTGTGAAGAAGCGGGGACAGACTTGGGACAATGGGTAACAAGAGACAAAAGCATCAAAGCCATGAAATCCCTGGCTGCTGATTTAGATAAAGCCTTGGGAAGAATTAGCGGTGGTTTATATATCATCACAGCCAAAAAAGCCGACGTATCCAGCGCCATGTTAGCTTCCTGGGTAAGTCAAGCCAGCTTCAAACCCTTGGGCTTTTCCATTGCCGTCGCCAAAGATCGAGCCATAGAATCACTCATGCAAGTAGGCGATCGCTTCGTTCTCAATGTACTCGAAGAAGGCAACTATCAACCATTAATGAAACACTTCTTAAAAAGATTTGCTCCCGGTGCAGATCGTTTTCAAGGTGTGAAAACCCAACCTGCTGAAAATGGCGCACCTATCCTCACAGATGCCCTAGCATACATAGAATGCGAAGTAGTTAGCCGCATGGATTGTGGTGATCATTGGGCAGTATACAGTACAGCTTACGCCGGTAGAGTATCCAATCCCGATGCCATGACAGCAGTACACCACCGCAAAGTCGGGAATCATTATTAAAAATAGGGAACAGGGAACAGGGAACAGGGAACAGGGAAAGAAAATTCCGTACAACGAACAACTGACAACTGACAAATGACCACTAAACCCCGTGACGTGCAAATATTGCCCATTGGTACAGATACTATCGTATTGCGATCGCGCAGTTGGTCCAGATTAAGATTTGAAATTGAATATGCTTTAGCTAGATTTCCAGGCACAATGAAAAAATAGCAAAGAGAAAGGTATATATGGAAATTGCACCGCATATTAGCGTAGATAGTGGTATCCACCACGGTACACCTGTTATTACCGAAACCCGCGTTCCTATTTCTATTATTATTGGCTCTCTTGCTGGTGGTATGAGCAAGGAAGAAGTCATGCAAGAATACGAACTCAGTAAAAATCAAGTTGAAGCTGCTCTCAGTTACGCTGCTGATCTAGTTAAATACACCCAAGTCACTGCATTGGGAGCGTAAATTTTGAACTTCCTCGTTGATGAAAATATGCCCCGTTCCCTCTAAAATTGGAAAATTAAAAATCTTAACCTTTGCGCCTTTGCTCCTTTGTGCCTTTGCGCGAAACATAATTCATACCAATCACCAATCACCAATGACCACTAAACCCCGTGACGTACAAATATTGCCCATTGGGACAGATACAATCGTATTGCGATCGCGCAGTTGGGCAAGACTAAGATTTGAAATTGAATATGCTTTAGCCAAGGGAACAACGGCTAATTCTTATCTCATCCAAGGCGATAAAAATGCCCTGCTTGACCCCCCTGGCGAAACTTTTACCGAAATCTACCTCCAAGCCTTACAACAGCGGTTTGATGTCAAAAAACTCGATTATGTGATTCTTGGTCACGTTAACCCCAACCGCGCTGCAACGTTAAAAGCATTACTGGAAATCGCCCCCCAAATTACCTTTGTTTGTTCTAACCCAGGGGCGATAAATTTACGCGCGGCTTTGGAAAAAGACGATTTACAAATTTTGGTCATGCGGGGAGAAGATACCCTAGATTTAGGAAAAGGACATCATTTACAATTTATTCCCACACCTAACCCCCGTTACGCTGACGAACTTTGTACATGGGACCGGCAAACAGAAATCTTGTTTTCTGATAAACTATTTGGAGCGCATATTTGCTCAGATCAAGTTTTTGATGAAGGTTGGGAAGTATTTAACGAAGACAGACGCTATTATTTTGACTGTTTAATGGCACCTCACGCCAGACAAATCGAAACAGCTTTAGAAAAATTAGCAGATTTGCCGGTGCGAATGTATGCTACTGGTCATGGTCCAATTGTCCGCTATGGTTTAATTGATATTACCAAAGGCTATCGGGAATGGACTAAACAGCAAACTTCCGCTGATATGACAGTGGCTTTGATTTATGCCTCAGCCTATGGCAATACTGCAACTTTAGCACAGGCGATCGCTCGCGGCATCACCAAAGCCGGTGTCAATGTCGAAGCCATTAACTGCGAATTTACCGAACCTGAAGAAATCAAAGCCGCAATTGAAAAATCCGCCGGTTTCGTCATAGGTTCTCCCACCTTAGGAGGACACGCACCCACACCCGTGCAAACAGCATTAGGAATTGTCCTTTCTACCGCAACTAACAATAAATTAGCCGGCGTATTTGGTTCTTTTGGCTGGAGTGGAGAAGCCGTTGATTTAATTGAAAGCAAACTCAAAGACGCAGGATACAGATTTGGATTTGACACCATTCGCGTTAAATTCAAACCCAATGAAGTTACCTTGCAAACCTGCGAAGAAGCGGGAACTGATTTCGCCCAAGCATTGAAACGCGCCGCGAAAAAATCAGTTGTCGCTAAACAACCTGCAAGTAATGTCGAACAAGCTGTAGGGCGGATTGTTGGTTCTATATGTGTGGTTACAGCAAGCCAAGGTGATGTTAAAACGGGAATGTTAGCATCTTGGGTAACACAAGCCAGTTTTAATCCTCCTGGTTTAACCATTGCGGTAGCTAAAGAACGAGCTATGGAATCCTTATCCTATACAAATAACAAATTTGTAGTCAATATTTTGGCGGAAGGGAAAGAAATTCGTAAGCAATTTATGAAAGTTTACGCCCCTGGACAAGATAGATTTGCCGGTTTGGACACTCAAGAAGCCAATAATGGCGGGATTATTCTCAATGGTGCTTTAGCGTATTTGGAATGTTCTGTCCAAAGTCGGATGGAATCTGGTGATCATTGGTTAGTTTATGCCACTGTTGATGATGGTAAAGTCTTAAATCAAGATGGTGTCACAGCGGTACATTATCGCAAATCGGCGAGTTATTATTAAACAGTAGGGTGGGCAATGCCCACCTAAATATTTTTTGATTTTCTTGTTTAGTTAAAATATAAGTCTGCCAGGCTTCGCCCCGCTTCGCTAACACGCAAAGGCGCAAAGGTAAGAGTTTTCCCTTGTCGCAGGCATCGCACTCTTGGAGTTTACCATTTACAAGCGATCGCATCCCTCTCCCCAAGCATCACATTTTTGGAGTTTGGACAAAGGTGACGTAAATGCGATATTTAAGAAAATAAAAAATATATCCCTCGTTCCCAGACTCCGGCTGGGAATGCCTACCAGGAGGCTCTGCCTCCAATCCCAGAATACAAGCCATTTTACCCCATTTTGTGCTGGTACTTGAGGCAGAGCCTCATCAACTGCATTCCTAGTCAGAGACTAGGAACGAGAACAATATTTTATATTTTGCGCTTGACAGATTATTATATTCTTGTTATATTGGTTTACATGATGCGTCAAATGTTTAAATAAAAAAAAGGGCAGACCCCCTATATAAGAGAAGTGCGCCCTTAGTAAGGTTAACTTTGATACAGAAGAACATACAATAGTAGTATCACCTACTTAAACGTACCTATTACTTATTGCGATTAATCCATCGCTCTAAGATATGCTCAATTGAACGGAACATTAAAACGCCTGAATTTGCAATTTCGGCAGTCTTGCTGGAGATAAAAGCCAGAGAAAGCAAAGCCAAAATAAGCAAAGCCAGAACAACACATAAAACGTAAGACATCTGATGTTGCTCCTTTTTATATTTAATTTCACCTCATTCAACATTATAGTTGTTTGGGGTGTTCAGTGTAAATATAGATATGAATTTACACTACTGAATAGTATAGCTTAAATTAATCAAAATTGAACAGGTAATTTTTTTATTCGATGTGCCAAATTATGATGCACTAAAATTTTTTCTAAACAAGATTTGTAGGTTGGGTTGAAGCATGAAACCCAACGCATTTGTTGGGTTGCGCTGTCGCTTAACCTAACCTACAGAAAATGGACAAGGTATTGATAGTGAAATTGACATTTCTTTTTTGCAGCCGTTATGTATCAAACAGACCCACCGCGTTCTGCTCAGGAATTCCTACCGACAATGTATGATTTACCTAGCGAAGATCCAGAGGAAGCCGGTTTGCCAGACGAATTTCATCTTTTACAACCGCAGTTATTACGGGAAACTTTTTGTCCTTCAAAATTCCCGGAAAATCAGGTATTTATCGCCACAGACTTAAATCTTTACTACGATGTTCATCATCCATTATGGTATAAACGCCCTGACTGGTTTGCGGTAGTTGATGTCCCTAGGTTGTATGCACAAAAAGAACTACGGCTTAGTTATGTGGTTTGGCAAGAAGGCGTTAATCCTTTTGTAGTGGTAGAATTTATTTCACCAGGAACAGAAAAAGAAGATTTAGGGAGAACCTTACGAGATGCTAGTCAACCTCCAACTAAATGGGAAGTTTACGAACGAGTTTTAAGAGTACCCTATTATCTAGTTTTTGACCGTTACACTGACCAGTTAAGAGCATTTCAGTTACAGGGAAGTAGTTATGCTGAATTGGAAATCAATCAACTGCGTGTATGGCTAAATGATATTGAACTAGGTTTGGGACTGTGGCAAGGTGTCTATCAAGGCATTGAACGGCAGTGGTTACGCTGGTATGATGCTTCAGGTAACTGGGTTCTCACACCGGCAGAACGGGAAAGAAAACAAGGGGAGCGAGAAAGAAGACGTGCAGAAAGATTAGCAGCACAATTACGCGCTCTTGGTGTTGAACCTGATTTTGGTGATGATGAAGAAGGCTAATTGATAGATAATGGTTTGCGTTTGGGTTGGTTAATTAACCCCCAAAATCAACAAGTGGAAATCTACCGACTAGGAAAACCTGTAGAAATTGTCCAACTTCCGGCTGTACTTTCTGGAGAAGAGGTTTTACGATCAAAAAAATTACCCACCCCGCGAAGGGAATAGGTAATTTTTTCAGCATTGAATAACTAAAAGATCTTAGCTAAATTCAGCTTAATAGCGACCGCCGCCGCCGCCACGGTTACCACCGCCGCCGCCGTAGCCACCGCGACTACCACCACCACCAGGACCTCTATCTTCCTTGGGTTTGGCCTTGTTCACTTTCAGAAGACGACCCATCCATTCAGCACCATCAAGGGCATCAATAGCGGCCTGTTCTTCAGCTTCAGTACCCATTTCCACAAAACCGAAGCCGCGCAAGCGGCCTGTCTCACGGTCAGTAGGAAGTTGAACACGTTTTACAGCACCATAGTCTGCAAAAACAGCACTGAGAGCATCTTGTGTAACTTCGTAAGAGAGGTTACCCACGTAAATTGACATAGAATATTTCCAAAATCATAAGAATGTAGAGATTTAGATTTCGGAGAAAAGTCTGTAAATACCAAAAGGGAAAGCCTGTCAATACTAACCACAAACATTACCGCCGAATTAATTCCCACTTTCTAATGATTACACAAAAAATGATAATTGTGGAAAGAAGTTAAAAAAATGTTGTAAAAAGTCATATTTGTTGTTTATGAGCAGTCAATATTGGAAATTCCCCCCTAGTTCTCGCACTTCAGCCGCAATAATTCAATTTATATCCACTTTTGGAAGCATTAACTAATTCTTAGTTGTTCATTGACAGAAAAAATAATGCTTTGCCGGGTAATACATTTACTACCAATTAGTTTAAGTTTGATTCGGTTAAGCTAAATATCCATCTTGTGGCTGAGGATAATCAGCATTTTCTGAGTTAGCATTCATTAACGGTAGTCTAAAGGTGAAAGTAGCTCCCTGTCCCAGACCAGAACTATCAGCTTGAATAGTGCCACCATGCAGTTCTGCTAAATTACGGGCAATTGCCAACCCCAACCCCAAGCCACCGAATTCTCTAGTAGTTGAGCTATCTTCTTGACGAAAGTAATCAAATATGTATGGTAAAAATTCTGGGCTGATTCCTTTACCTGTGTCACTGACTGTAATTTGAGCATCAAAGCCAACGCACTCTAGCCTCACTTCTATTTGCCCACCATGAGGTGTAAATTTGACAGCGTTGGACAACAAATTCCACACGATTTGTTGCAATCGGACTGGATCACCAGCAACTAGACCAATATTTGCTGCAATAATAGTTTGAATCTGAATTTTTTTAGTTTTGGGTGCTAAAAACAGTGTTTCTGAAACTGCTGAAATTATAGTAGCAAGATTAACTGAAGAGACTTTCATTGTCCCTTTACCCTGAAAAATCCGGGACATATCGAGCAAATCATTAATTAAGTAAACCTGTAATTTGGCATTACGCTCAATAATACTTAGAGCTTCATCCGTTTCTTCTGGCTTTAATTTACCTTTTTTGAGTAAACTAGCCCAACCGAGTATAGAGTTCAGTGGTGTCCGCAATTCGTGGGATACAACCGCCAAAAATTCATCTTTGATCTGGTTAGCAGCTTCTACTTGTTTGCGAGCAGCTTGTTCTTGTTTTAATATATCATTCCGCTCTTTAATTGCAGCTTGCTGTTTAGTGATGTCATGGGAGCAGCCAACTATATGAGTAATGTTGCCATGGTTGTCCCGGATGACCGAAAGCCGCAAGTTGATATAAACAATATCTCCTGATTTCGCACGACAGGCAGCCACCTCTACCTCATGACGACCCTTTGCCAATAGGGTTGACATTATGTTTGTTTGGAGTTCAACTGGATCTAGGTAGAGAATGCTCACACTCTGCCCAATCATTTCCGCTGCTGTATACCCATAATAGTTCTCTGCACCGAGATTCCAACTTTGAATAATGCCATTGATATCAGTAGTAATGACAGCATCGTGAATTTCTTCGAGGATCTGGGCTTGAAATTTTAAAGTGGCTTCTGCTTGCTTGCATTTAGCTTCATTAAGCTTTGCTTCAGTAATATCCCGTCCCTCTGAAATCAGCATAACTACTTCACCGGCATTATTTCTTAGGGGTCCGATGGAGAAATCTATGGTGAGGATTTGATTATCTATTCCCTGTACTTCTACTTGGGAGGAAATAAAGTCACCTTGGGCAGCACGAGCGATCGCGTGCTTTAACTGATCCTGAGTTGCCTGGGAAATTTGCCAACCATAAACTTCCCAAATGGGACGGTTGATCAAATCTGCCATTTGCAACCCAGTAAATTCCAAAGATGCTTGGTTGAGTTCCAATACCATCCCTTCTAGGTCAAGTAGCCCTGTAAATTGAAATCTTTGGTTGAAGATAGCGCGATATTTACTTTCACTAACTGCTAGTTCCTCAGTCAGTTTCTGTACCTTTTTCTCTAAAGAGGCATTGAGTTTTTGCAAATCTTGATATAATTCTGCTTGCTGGAGGGGAATATAAAGGGCTTGCATATTCTTCATCATGCGGGTTTTCTCTAATACCTCATGAATGGCGCGGCACAACCCTTGGGGAGTGATTTTATCCTTAACAATGTAGTCCTGAACACCGTTCTTCATTGCTTGCACAGCAATCTTTTCGTCTCCTGTTCCTGTTAAAATAGTCACTGGAATATGTGGACTACTGAGTTGTAGCTGCAACTGGTTGAGAAATTCCAACCCATTCATATCTTGCAGTTGATGGTCTAGAAGAATTAAATCTGGCTGGCTTTCCGCTAGTTTGGTTAATCCTTCTAATCCTGATTTAGCCTCAGTTATCTCATATGTAGCCAACGTATCCTGACTTAAAAAGCGGCTATATAATACCCTATCTACTGGGGAATCTTCTAAAAACAGGATTTGGTAATGGGCTTGAGCCATAGTTTTTCTTTTCAGTGCTTTTTTGATTCATTTTGCAGTCACGAAGTAAGAGTAGCATTGAACCCAAAATTCGCGCTAGGTAAAATTTTACCAAAATATTAACTCATACTATGCACTCATATATATATATATATATATATGAGTGAAAGCATTAAAGACACAGGTTTAAACAAGTATTGTGTGTGCAGTAACTGAAAATTATCGGAAATTTATCTACCAATAAGTTAAACATCAATCGCCAAAACGCGTACCAAAAAACCCCACTTATCTGCTGCTTCTTCAATAATTTTTGCTGTCGGTTTACCTGCACCATGTCCTGCTTTTATTTCAATTCTAATTAATACGGGTGCATTACCATTATGGGCTGCTTGTAAAGCCGCAGCAAATTTAAAACTATGGGCAGGAACAACACGATCATCATGATCTGCGGTAATAATTAAAGTTGGCGGATAAGCTGTTCCCATCTTCAAATTATGCAAAGGTGAATAAGCATACAAATTTGTAAATTCTGCCGCATTTTCTGAAGAACCATATTCAGCTACCCAAGCCCAACCAATAGTAAATTTATGGAAACGCAACATATCCATAACACCCACTGCGGGTAAGGCTGCACCAAACAAATCAGGGCGTTGAGTCATACAAGCACCCACCAATAAACCGCCGTTACTACCTCCACCAATTGCTAGTTTTGCAGGTTTAGTGTAATTATTAGCAATTAACCATTCAGCAGCAGTAATAAAATCATCAAAAACGTTTTGTTTTTTCTCTTTCATTCCTGCTTGATGCCATTCTTCCCCATATTCACCACCACCCCGCAAATTAGGAACAGCATACACTCCCCCCATTTCTAGCCATATTAATAAACTCACAGAAAAACTTGGTGTTAATGAGATATTAAAACCACCATATCCATAGAGATAAGTGGGATTATTGCCATCTAATTTAATTCCTTTTTTCTGGGTAATAAACATTGGCACTTTTGTACCATCTTTACTTTCATAAAAAACCTGTTTTGTCTCATATTCATCAGCATTGAAATCTACTTTTGGCTGCCGGAAAATTTCACTTTTACCCGTTTTCATGTCGTAACGGTAAATAGTTCCGGGAGTAGTAAAGCTGGTGAAACTATAAAATGTTTCTGGATCATGGCGTTTACCACCAAATCCACTTGCTGAACCAATTCCGGGTAATTCTACTTCTCGAATAAAATTCCCTTTGAGATCAAATATCTTGATTTGGCTATGGGCATCTTGCAGATAATCAGCGACAAATTGATTATTCAGAATACCAACACTTTCTAATGTTTCTACAGCTTGAGGAATAATTTCCTGACAATTTTCTGAAGTTGGTTTTTTAGTATCAATGGCAATAACTCTGCCTTTTGGGGCATTTAAATCTGTGCGAAAGTAGAAAATATGATCATCATTATTAATAAAGCTATAATCGGCTGCAAATTGGTTAATTAGTTCGATAATTTCAGAATTTAGATTTGTTAAATCTTGATAAAAAACTAAGTTTTTGGAGTCAGTTCCTAGCCAGATTGAAATTATCAAATATTTGCCATCTTCGGTGACGTTACCACCAAAACCCCATTCTTTTTCATCAGAACGATGATAAATTAAAATATCTTCTGATTGCTGTGTACCAAGTTTGTGATAATATAATTTTTGGTAATAATTTACATCTTCTAATTTGGTTTTTTCATTTGGTTCATCATAACGACTGTAGAAAAAACCTTGATGATCATGAGTCCAAGCAGCACCAGAAAATTTAATCCATTGTAAATGATCTTGTAGATCTTCACCTGTGGCAATATCTCTCACTTTCCATTCTTGCCAATCTGAACCAGAACTAGATAAACCATAAGCTAAAAGTTGACCATTTTCACTGATAGCAATTCCTGAAAGGGCAACTGTACCATCTTCTGAAAGTTGATTAGGGTCAAGTAATACTCTTGGTTCTGATTCTAAGGTTGGGAGAGTGTAGAGAACACTTTGATTTTGCAGTCCATCATTTTTGAAGTAAAAGTAATTTTCACCTTCTTTAAAGGGAGTTCCATATTTTTCATAATCCCAAAGTTTGGTGAGACGCTGTTTAATTTTTGCCCTAGCAGGAATTTCATTTAAGTAGCTAAAGGTAACTTGATTTTGGGCTTCTACCCAAGCCTTTGTTTCTTCCGTATCCGGGTCTTCTAAGGCGCGGTAAGGGTCTGCAACCGCAGTTCCGTGATAATTATCTATTTGATCACTTTTGCTAATGGTGGGATAGGTCAGGGGTTGTTTAGAGTTAGACATAGATTCAGGATAGATGGACTGTTATCTCTATCCTATAGCAATCAATTACCAGATTCAGATCCCCGACTTCTTAGAGAAGTCGGGGATCTTTAAAGATTAAGTAACGTTTTCCTTTATTCCATTTCATTAAACGTATCTTTAAGTACAGAACGCGCTGCTAAATGATTACGAGTAGAAGTGAGAATTTCCGCTTCTCGTTCTAAACGAGCAACTGTATCCTGTATTTCTAATAATGCTTGCTGTTCGGGAGCGACACCATAGAGATTACTAGCTATCCAATAAGATAGTTCTGTGGGTAAATCTGGTAAATCATTTGGTAGTTCAATCTCTTGTTCTGTTAACTTGGCAGAAAGACGCACAACATCCCGCAACAGTTGTTCTACCTCAGATGCTAAAGGACGTAAATCTTTAGCTGGGGGTTGATCTTCAATCCATTCTACCAAACCGACGCGATAGGGCTTTTCGCGGACATATTCTAAAACCCGAAATCTTTGCTGTCCTAAAGCTAATAGCTTGATTCTGTCATCAGGTAGCCGTTGATAATGCAGAATTTCCGCACAACAACCCACATTAGCAATTGTCCCCTTTGTGGGATCAATCATCAATACCCCAAATCGGCGATCGCTCTCCAAAATCGTATTCATCATGATTCTGTAGCGAAATTCAAAGATATGTAGAGGTAATGGTCTGGTCGGAAATAGAACCACTTCTGGTAATGGGAATAGAGGTAGTTCACGCACTGCGATTTTAGAAGAAGATGTCATTGTTAGTATTGTTAGTTAAGTATAAATTGTAGTCTTAAAATATTATATTCTTGCCTACTTTCTCTGTACTTTATTCATATTTTATCATGATGTTTTATAGCTAATAAAAAGCCCTGAGATAAATTTTCTCAGAGCTAATTGTCAGTTGTTCGTTGTCAGTGGTCAGTTGTTCGTTGTCAGTTGTTCGTTGTTTTTCCTTCACTACTGACAACTGACAACTGTACGGGCGAAGCATTTGGAGAACTATTTTTGGCAATGACCGATAATTTATCTTCCAAATGCTTCGCCCCTACTGACCACTGACAAATGACAAATTTACAATTTGACTTCAATATCTACACCAGAAGGTAAATCTAGCTTCATGAGTGCATCAATAGTTTTAGAAGAAGGCTGGTAAATGTCAATAATCCGGCGATGGGTGCGGGTTTCAAAGTGTTCGCGGGAGTCTTTATCTACGTGAGGCGATCGCAGTACGCAATATATCTTGCGTTTTGTGGGTAAAGGAATTGGTCCGATAGCTGTAGCGTTGGTACGGTTAGCTGTTTCAACAATCTTCTCGCAAGATGTATCTAATAAACGGCGGTCAAATGCCTTTAAACGAATTCTAATCTTCTGCTGCTGTAGAGTTGCCATTTTTAGTTTTCCAGGTTCGGTAAATTTTAGACTTTAGATTTTAGATTTTTAGATGTTAAATTTCATCGCAAATCTGAAATTTAAAATTGTTTATGGGAATAGAAAGGAGCAGAGATTATATAATTCATCTCTACTCCTTTTGAATAAGAGCAAAAAGGTGAGTGTTATTTCAAGATTTTAGCGACAACGCCAGCACCGATAGTCCGTCCACCTTCACGAATAGCGAAGCGCATACCTTGTTCAATAGCGATCGCATTGATCAATACTACTGTTACCTTGATGTTATCGCCAGGCATAACCATTTCCACATCTGTACCTTCCCTATCGGTAAAGGCTTGGATTGTTCCAGTTACATCAGTTGTCCGCACATAGAACTGAGGGCGATAACCTGCGAAAAATGGTGTTTTCCGACCACCTTCTTTCTCTGTTAAAACGTAAACTTCGCCTTCAAACTCAGTGTGAGGTTTAATTGTACCAGGTTTGGCAATTACCATACCCCGCTCAATGTCTTCTTTTTTGAGACCACGCAGTAGTACACCAGCGTTATCTCCAGCCATACCTTGATCAAGGCTCTTCTTGAACATTTCGATCCCAGTGACTGCGGTAGTCTTGGTATCTCTGATGCCGACTAGCTCAACTGTATCGCCAACCTTAACGATACCGCGTTCGATCCGTCCAGTAGCCACAGTCCCACGACCTGTGATGGTGAACACATCTTCCACAGCCATCAAGAATGGTTTATCCACATCCCTTTCAGGAGTAGGAATAGAAGCATCTACAGCATCCATCAACTCATAGATTTTGTCTACCCACTCATTTTCACCGCGTTGAGTTTTGGGATTAGCAATCATTGCTTCCAGAGCTTTCAGACCCGAACCCTTGATAATGGGAATATCATCACCGGGGAAATCATAAGCGGTCAGCAATTCCCGCAGTTCCATTTCTACCAATTCCATCAACTCTTCATCGTCCATCATGTCTTGTTTGTTCAAGAACACGACAAGACTAGGAACACCGACTTGTTTTGCCAAGAGGATGTGTTCACGGGTTTGGGGCATGGGACCATCCGTAGCTGCAACTACGAGGATGCCTCCATCCATTTGTGCCGCACCAGTGATCATGTTTTTCACATAGTCAGCGTGTCCAGGACAATCTACGTGAGCATAGTGACGGCTGCCTGTCTCATACTCAACGTGAGCGGTATTGATTGTAATACCCCGAGCTTTTTCTTCAGGTGCATTATCAATTTGGTCGTAACCTTTACCCACCGCTTGACCATTAGCGGCCAAGGTCATGGTAATAGCTGCTGTTAAAGTAGTTTTGCCATGGTCAACGTGACCAACAGTACCGATATTAACGTGAGGTTTAGTTCTTTCAAACTTTGCGCGTGCCATGAATAATCGTTTCCTTTTTTAATTAAGCGTTCCCTTTACTTTTTGAGATGATTCCCTCAGCTACGCTGCGAGGCACCTCTTCGTAGGTACTAAATTCCATCGTAAAGATACCCCGACCTTGGGTTTTCGACCGGATATCAGTGGCATAACCAAACATGGTTGCCAGTGGAACTTTCGATACCACCTTTGCCAGTCCTTGTTCAGTGCTTTGGCTTTCAATCTGTCCTCTGCGGGAGATTAAGTCACCAATCACGTTACCGATGTAGTCTTCAGGTACTTCTACTTCAACTTTCATGATCGGCTCTAAGATCACCGGAGAGGCTTTTGATGCCGCTTCTTTCATTGCCATAGAACCGGCAATTTTGAAAGCCATTTCTGAAGAGTCTACGTCGTGATAAGAACCATGTATCAAGGTAGCTTTGACATCAATGAGTGGATATCCGGCTAAAATACCAGATTCACAACATTCTTTCATGCCCTGTTCCGCAGGTCCTACGTACTCTTTGGGAACAATCCCACCGACAATTTTAGAAACAAATACAAAACCTGTGCCTGGTTCACCTGGTTCTAAGTTGATCACTACGTGACCGTACTGACCCTTACCACCACTTTGGCGAATAAATTTACCATCAATTTTTTCGACGGCTTTGCGGATGGTTTCGCGGTAAGCCACTTGGGGCGCACCAACGTTTGCTTCTACTTTAAATTCCCGTAACATCCGATCTACAAGAATTTCTAGGTGCAATTCTCCCATGCCCGCAATCACGGTTTGGTTGGTTTCTGGATCAACACGCACACGGAAGGTGGGGTCTTCTTCACTCAAAGATTGCAGCGCTTTGGAAAGCTTATCCATGTCGTTCTTGGTTTTGGGTTCAACCGCTACCGAGATCACAGGTTCAGGAATAAATAGGGATTCCAGAATTACTGGGAAACCTTCATCACAAAGGGTATCACCTGTCAAAGTATCTTTCAATCCCAAAGCAGCACCCAAGTCACCCGCCCGTAGTTCATCTACGTCTTGTCGGTCATCTGCTTTCATCAGCACTAACCGAGAGATCCGTTCTTTTTTATTCTTGCTGACGTTAAGAACGTAACTACCTTTCTTCAGCACACCAGAATAAACACGAACGAAGGTGAGGCGACCGTAAGGATCAGCCATAATCTTAAATGCCAACGCTGATAATGGTTCGTTATCATCAGCATGACGTTCTACGGGATCACCGTTGAGCAGTGTGCCTTGAATTGGTGGCACTTCCAGTGGTGATGGTAGATAATCTATCACCGCATCCAACATCAATTGCACGCCTTTGTTCTTAAAGGCTGAACCGCAAAGCACTGGGACTATTGTTCCAGCAATTGTTCCTTTGCGGAGGGCAGTACAGATTTCTGCTTCTGTCAGTTCTTCGCCCTCGAAGTACTTATTCATCAGCACATCACTAGTTTCTGATACTGCTTCTACCAACTTGATGCGGTATTCGGCGGCTTTTTCGGCTAGTCCAGCGGGAATTTCTACTGTTTGGATATCAGTTCCTTGGTCGTTTGTGTACATATATGCACACATTTTCACCAAGTCAATAATCCCCTTAAATTCAGTTTCACTACCGATAGGCAGTTGAATAGCGATCGCATTAGCTCGCAAGCGATCGACCATTTGGTCATGCACTCTATAGAAGTTCGCACCGGTGCGATCCATCTTGTTAATAAAGGCAATGCGAGGGACTTTATAGCGGTCTGCTTGTCGCCATACTGTTTCTGATTGGGGTTGAACACCACCTACGGAACAAAATACAGCGATTACACCATCTAATACTCGCATGGAACGCTCAACTTCAATGGTGAAGTCCACGTGACCGGGAGTATCAATAATGTTAATTTGATGATCATTCCAACTGGTACTAATGGCAGCAGCAGTGATGGTAATTCCCCGCTCCCGTTCTTGTTCCATCCAGTCTGTAACGGCTGTTCCTTCGTGAACTTCGCCAATTTTATGAATGATCCCAGAGTAAAATAATATTCTCTCTGTTGTCGTTGTTTTGCCCGCATCTATATGCGCCGCAATACCGATATTGCGTACTTTCTCTAGCGGGTTCGTGCGTGCCACAGTTACCTCCTAAGGTTGTCGCCTCATGATATCTTGTATATTACTCTTTGTTAAGATTCTATACTTTTACGGAAAACCGTCTTTTTTTGTTAGCCTAGCTAGGCAGTTGCCTTTTTGGGCATTAGCTATAAATTCTACGATATACCGCACACGAGAAGACGATATATCGTTTTTCTAGTTAGTAACGATAATGTGCAAACGCTTTGTTCGCTTCCGCCATCCGATGTGTTTCTTCGCGCTTACGAATAGCACTACCAGTTTCATTCGCTGCATCCATTAATTCATTAGCCAATCTTCCGGCCATGGTTCTACCTGGACGTTGGCGAGAATACTGAACTAACCACCGCAATGCTAGAGTAGTACCGCGATCTGTACGCACTTCCATTGGTACTTGGTAAGTTGCTCCACCAACGCGGCGAGCTTTAACTTCTACCAATGGTGTCGCATTACGCACCGCTTTTTCAAAAGTTTCTAATGGACTTCCACCAGTACGTTCTTCAATAGTTTTCAAAGCGTCATAAACTATTCTTGCGGCAATTGATTTTTTGCCATGACGCATGATCCGGCGCATCATCATGCTGATAAGGCGACTATTATACACTGAGTCAGGCGGGACTGTGCGCCTTTGACTAACACCACGACGAGACATACTTCATCCTTGAATACGGAATTTGACCACGAAATTATATGCTATCAGAACACAGGAGACTAAAAGCGGTTTAATTAGCCGCTGATTTTTCCTGTGTTTTCCTTTATGGCTTGAGCCATGCTATCGCTATCAGTTGAGAGGAGGCTGAATTAATTCACTTATTATCTGCTACCAGACACAGAAGACGACAACGTAATCAGCTTTAAAATTTAGATTAAAGTGCTGTTATCGTTTACAAGATTATCTTCTCCAAACTCATACAACTTGTTTTTATGCCAGATCCAGTTTGATTTTCTGAAAAAAAATTCGTTACTGCTGGTTTATTACGCAGTTTGCAGGTAGGACGATTAACCGTATTTAACGCGATTAACCGCCGCTTACCTATTTTTTACCTGCTTTTGGGAGCTTAGTTCCATATTTGGAACGGCCTTGTTTGCGGTCTTTAACTCCGGCTGTATCTAATGTGCCACGAATAATGTGGTATCTAACTCCGGGCAAGTCTTTGACCCGACCACCACGAATCATAACTACGGAGTGTTCTTGTAAGTTATGACCGATACCTGGGATGTAAGCTGTTACTTCAAATCCAGAGGTAAGTCTTACCCTGGCTACCTTGCGGAGTGCTGAGTTAGGCTTTTTAGGTGTAGTTGTGTATACTCTGGTGCAAACGCCTCGCCGTTGCGGGCATTGCTTCAGAGCAGGGGACTTGGTTTTTTGACGCGCTAGTTCGCGCTCACTACGTATTAGCTGCTGTATTGTTGGCATGAGTTACAGCGCGTGAAGCTGCTTTATGATCTAAGTTTTAACAAATCCTGATTATATCTTTTTTTTTGATTTTCTGTCAATCATTTTTGGGAGGGAACAGGGAAGTTGGGGGAGTAGAGGAAGT
>NZ_VIKY01000278.1:0-2452 GCF_009711925.1 Dolichospermum sp. UHCC 0352
TTCCCAGCCGGAGTCTGGGAACGAGTTCAAAATAATATTGATACTATAGATTAATTTAATCAATCTGTAATGATTTTATCATATCTTCTACAGGTTTGATCAACTTATCATAATCATCTATGGGTGCAGTATAGGTAATTAAATAAGCTTGATTTTTTCTCAAAGTCATAACATACATATTTTTGATTTTTTGTTGTTCATTTTTACCAGTGACAATTATTTTTTGTCCTGTTTGATTTGCGATAATAGTTGAACTTCTTTCTATGATATTTGATGATTCTAGGTTACTTTTGATCATCTTCTCCTGGTCTTTTCCGTAATTTTCTAAAGTTCCCGAATATTCAGAACTACTAATAATCAATCTAGCTTTTTGTTGAGGTTGAATAAATGTAACTATTTTACCAATACCAATGACTGAGATAGGAGTTTCGTCCGCGTCCCAACATTTAGGATATTCAATTTCTATATTATGTTCCTTATTTTTATAAGTTGCTAATTTTCCATCACATTCAGAAATAGGACGGTTTGAAAATACAATTATTCCCATGATTACGATTAATCCTAAAGGGGCAATTTTCAGGAATAAATGATAAATTTTAGGTGGTATTAATGGACTACTTATAGATATTTTTTGTAATGCTGTTAATACTTCTGTTACTGTCTGATAACGGTCCCTATGATCAGATTTGACCATTAGACCTCTCCGAAAATGAATGTAGAGACGTTCTATAGAACGTCTCTACAAGGGTTTCAAACCACGCACATTTAATTACCGGAGATGTCTATTTTATCTAAAATGTCTGCAAGTTGATCACTAACTTTGATTCTACTATAATAACGCCAACTTATTTCTTGGTTATTGTTATCATTATTTATATCTTTAGCCTCTATTCCTGTAAGTGCTTGAATTACAATCATTCCTAGAGAAAAAATATCACTATTGAATTCTGGTTTACCTTCTCCTTGTTCCCTGGGTGCATATCCTTTAGTGCCAATTCTTGTAGGATTATAATTACCATTCTCTTGGTTAATAAGTTCATTACCAATTATTTGAGTATCATCTTCTTGGTTATTAATTCGTTTGACAGGTTTAACTATCCCAAAATCAATGATGACTATTTTATTATCTATTTCTTGTCTCATGACATTACTTGGTTTTAAATCACGATGAATTACACCTTCACCATGAATATATTCCAATACTTCCAGAATATCTTTTAATAATTTAATAACAAATGGTTCACTGATATTAGTATTGGTAGATGTAGGTGGTAATTCTTTCGTTAAATCATGTCCTTTAATAAATTCTTGAACTATGAAAAACTGTTGATTTTCCGTAAAAAACGCTAAAAGTTTGGGTATTTGTGGATGATTGAGTTTTTGTAAAATTCCTGCTTCTCGTTCAAATAATTCTTGAGCTTTTTCTAATTGCTCTGGTTTTGTAGTTAATGGTGTAAAGTGCTTAACCACACAAACAGGAGAACCAGGAAGTTGGGTATCCTTTGCTAAATAAGTAGTTCCAAATCCACCCTGTCCTAACCTGGTAGTAATACAATAGCGTCCGCCTATAGTCGTACCTATCATCAGATTCACACCCCACCTGATTCCTTGTTTCGGGAAATATGCAGTTAATTATCGCACATTCGTCGCCATATTGGCGAAATTATTTGAGAGGTTAATTAACTTCAAATCCCCAACTCCTTAAAGAAGTCGGGGATCTAAATTAAAGATATAAAAATACTAATTTAGTCTAAACTCCAGTTGCTACTAGCTGTTGATTAGTAACAGGAGCAAAAATATCTTCGTAATTTTGGAAAATTTCAAATACTGAATCAAGCTGGGTAAGTTCCAAAATCAACTTAACTGGAGCTTTGACATTACAAAGAACTAACCGACAACCACTTTGACGCGCTGATGTAAGTCCCTTGACGAGGGGGACTAATCCAGAACTATCCATGAAATCTACTTCTGATAAATCTATAACCCAGAGTTGGTGATGCTGAGGTTCAATTGCAGCCATCTGTTCGCTCAAGATAGTACCACTATCCAGGTCTATACTACCTTGGGGTTTGAACAAAATTACTTGGCGTTCTTGTGTAAGAGTCATAAATTTAACTTTGTATTTGAAACACTGATAAAGGAAAAATTGACATCAATACTGTTTATAATTTAACCGCGGAACGACTATTTTCGCAAATTTATGGGAATTAACAGCAGCACAGTTGAGAAAAAGTTTTTTCAGTATTCATGCCGTATAATTTGTTGACAAGTTTTTCTAGTATAAGCATAATTTACTGCTAATTTCGGTAACGAACTTATCATTATCTAAAATTATCTATAGCAATCCGGTTTGATTCATGAACTTACTTGTAGAGATAGGGAACAGGGAACAGGGAAGGAATTTTCTTCATTCTTCATTCTTCATCCTGACTCCTGACTCCTGACTCCTGAC
>NZ_VIKY01000279.1:0-33895 GCF_009711925.1 Dolichospermum sp. UHCC 0352
GGCGCGAACGCATTCCGAGGTGTCGTGACTCAAATAACGGCTACCCTTCGACTACCCTTCGACATCGCTCAGGGCAAGTCGCTCAGGGTGGTCTGGTCAGTACAGCTTGTTTGATTTCTCTTACAAGCTCAATCCCTTTAGGGTTGAGTTACTGACAATAATATTTGAACTTTACCGTCTAGAGTAACGCTTATTGGATAATTAAAACTTCAAATTTCCAAAAATTTCTTCCTTTGCGCCTTTGCTCCTTAGCGTCTGGGCGCGAAACCCTCTTTAACTTACCTTTGGGGGTTAAAGTCCCCTGCTTCTACAAGCAGCGGGTTTTGCGTCGGGGTAAAATCCCCGTTGCAAAACGTAATTCTAAATTCTAAATTCTAAATTCTGCATTCATTTAACTTTTCATCCCCTTAAACCGTTCTTTTGCCCCTGTAAAAGCCTCTTGCATGACTGCTTGAATTTTTTGAGGATCGGGTTTTTTCCCACCCATTAAATCGCCAAAATACACACAAGCAGCTTCACCTAAAGCCCATGTATAAGCCCCTGCCCACGATGCCGCAATAACGCTGCCAAAACCAGGGATAAATTTAATTAATTCCCGTGCTACCGCTTGGGCGACAAAACCACCGGCAATGGTACTGACAATACCCCCAGCTTGAGATGGTGTGATAGTCTGTCCATATAATTTACCCAACAATCCCACCATGGACACCTGCAAGGCAGTTAAAACGGGCATAGTCGCAAAAGGTAAAGGCACAGCGGACAAAGTTGCCGCCATGATAGAAAATGGCAAAATATAACGTCTGCCAGCGTTTCGATAAATATTACCTAATTTTTCGCCAGCTTGTTGATCTAATAATTGATAAATTGCCTTTGATTCTGCTTCTGGGAGGAGTTGGGATAAATTATCTCGCAGTCCTTCTAAACCGTAAAATACAGGATTATAACCATCTTCTTCTAAAGTGAAATCAATTAAAACCGCACTATTATATAAACCTGAAAAATTTTCTTTAATGGCGATAAATGCCCGCTGCAATTCTAGAAAATCTGGGGGATAATCAGGATGATTGGCAACTTCTGACGGATAAACTTCATGTAAGCAGGTTACTACTAATAAACAGGGAATATCTGGATATTGCTGTCGTAATTTTTCAGCAATTTGCCGCAAAGTATCAGTTGCAAAATCATGAATTTTGACAGTGATAATCAAAACTCTAGCTTTATTTGTTTCCTGTTGTAAATCGCCGATTAATTCCTGAATAATAGCTTCAGTATCTTGACTGACATCTCCTAAACCTACCGTATCTGTAAAAATCAGCAATGGTAAATCATTAGCAGGATATGCGTAACGTTGGGTATTTTGGGTATGAGGACGAAAACCCTGTCCGATAATTTCCGCAGATACCCCAGTTAAACCCCTGACAATCGAACTTTTACCCGCTTGGGGTTTTCCTAATAGCAAAGCTTCCGTAGTTGGTAATTCAGCCCGAATAGTTTCGAGAATTTCCGCAACTTGAGTATCACTCACACTAAACCATTGTCCTACAGTTTGTGTAACTTGTTCTATTGGTAAAAGTTGGGTTAATTTATCGGTAGCTTGATTAAACACCCCAGTTATCTTTTTTTTCCAGGAGTTATTATTATCTTGTTCAGTCATAAATTTCACTCCCTACAATTTGATAGAGAATATTTTTAGGAACTATATATATCATACTATTTTACCGACAAAGAACTGATATCGAACCACAGAGGCACAGAGAACACAGAGGTAGAGAAGGAAGAAATTTTAATATCTTATTTTAGGATTGCTAAATATCTCTTCCCATTTCTAATATCTCTCTTCCGACTGATTCTATGACAGGATTGATTGATAGACGATTACCTTTTTTCACTACTAATAATTCATCATCACTAAACTTTAATTTGAGTGTTGATAGTGAAAGTGGATTACTAAAAACTTCCACAAATTCCACTTTCACAGTTTGCCAACGGGGAGATTCAAGAGTTGATTTGCTATCATAATATTTACTATTTATATCAAATTGTGTCGGGTCAGCAATACCTGTTTTCACAACTCGCATTAAGCCAAAAATCCCCGGAGGTTCAGCATTAGAATGATAGAAAAATGCTAAATCTCCTATGTGCATTTGTCTGAGAAAATTCCGGGCTTGATAATTACGCACACCGTCCCAAATTGTTTCTCGTTGTTGTTCTAAGTCAGTAATACTATAAACTGCTGGTTCTGACTTCATTAACCAATAATTAATTGCATTCATCTAATAATTAATTCAATATGATCTTTTCTCTGTGTTCTCTGTGCCTCTGTGGTTCGATAAAATACTACCACAGAGGCAAAAAGATCACCGACTAACTAGCTGCTAAATGACCCCAAGCAATGTAAGGTAATTTTGCTGCTGTTGCTTTTACCTGTTGGGCATTTGCTACCAACTGTCCGCAAGCGTCCCAAGTTCCCGCAATAAAAGCGCTTCTTGTGCCTTCACTCATGACAACTGAGGCAGTAAAATTACCAATTTTTACTTGCAATTTTTCCAAATCTATGGTAAGGACTTCTTGAGGATTAGCAATAACTAATTCTTGCAACTGTTTAACTACTTCAAATTCAGCAGTTACGCATGGTATCCCCATTGCCACGCAGTTACCAAAAAAGATTTCCGCGAAGCTTTCACCAATCAGGGCTTTAATTCCCCATTTAGCCAGGGCTTGGGGCGCGTGTTCCCGTGATGAACCACAGCCAAAGTTGCGGTTAGCGATGAGGATTTTCGCGCCTTGGTAATGGATTTGGTCAAATGGGTGTTCACCATTTAAGGCTTTTCTATCGTCCACAAATACGCCTGCTCCTAAGTCGTCAAAGGTGATGGCTTTTAAGTAGCGGGCGGGGATAATTCGGTCGGTGTCTATGTCGTTACCAATGAGGGGAACGGCGTTACCGGATATTTGTTTTACTTCACTTACCATAGTTTTGAGTTAATAAAAGGCTCACGCAAAGGCGCAATCACGCTTCGTGATCTCGAAGAGTAGGCGCAAAGGAAGAGGAGGGTTACAATAGTTCGCGCACGTCGGCGATTTCGCCTTTTATGGCTGCTGTGGCTACCATTGCGGGACTCATGAGTAAGGTGCGACCGGAGGATGATCCTTGTCTGCCTTTAAAGTTGCGGTTGGAGGAGGAGGCGCTGATTTGTCTGCCTTGGAGTTTGTCGGGGTTCATGGCTAAACACATGGAACAACCTGGTTCTCTCCATTCAAAGCCAGCTTGAACAAAGATTTTATCTAGTCCTTCGGCTTCGGCTTCTTTTTTGACTCGTTCTGAACCGGGAACTACAAAGGCTTTTACACCTTTGGCAACTTGGCGACCTTGGGCGATTTTGGCGGCTTCTCTGAGGTCGCTTATGCGTCCGTTGGTGCAGCTGCCAATGAAGCAGATATCAATTTTTGTTCCTTGAATGGGTTGACCTGGATATAAATCCATGTAGCGATATGCTTCTTCGGCGATAAAGCGGTCTTCTTCTGGGAGTTCTGCGGCTGTGGGGACTTTTTCATCTACACCAATTCCTTGACCTGGTGTAATTCCCCATGTGACTGTGGGGGGAATGTCTTCGGCATTAAATACTACGACATCATCATATTCGGCATCAGCATGACTACTGAGAGATTCCCACCAAGAAACAGCTTTTTCCCAGTCTGCACCTTTGGGGGCAAAGTCTCTATTTTTTAGATAATCGTAAGTAATTTTGTCGGGGTTGACGTATCCGCATCTTGCCCCACCTTCTATGGCCATGTTACAAACGGTCATCCGTTCTTCCATGTTCATCTGCTCAAAAGTAGTGCCGGCAAATTCGTAAGCGTAGCCTACACCACCTTTTACGCCCAGGATTCGGATAATATGCAATATTACGTCTTTGGCGTAAACTCCGGGTTTTAATCTGCCGTTAACGGCGATTTTGCGGACTTTTAATTTTGATAATGATAGGGTTTGGGAGGCGAGAACGTCTCTAACTTGGCTTGTACCGATACCAAAGGCGATCGCTCCAAATGCACCATGACTTGATGTGTGGCTATCTCCACAAGCGATGGTCATTCCCGGTTGCGTCAGTCCCAATTCCGGGGCAATGACGTGAACTATACCTTGATTCCCTGAACCAATATTGTAAAAAGTTATATCATTTTCTTGACAATTCTTTTCTAATGCCTGAATCATTTCTTCGGCCATGCTATCCACAAAGGGACGGGCTTGGTTTTCTGTGGGAACAATATGATCAACTGTGGCTATAGTCTGTTCTGGAAATAATACTTTTAAATCCCTTTCTTTGAGCATCGCAAAGGCTTGGGGACTTGTAACTTCATGAATAAGATGTAGTCCAATAAATAGTTGCGTTAATCCTGATGGCATTGTACCAACGGTGTGTAAGTCCCAAACTTTGTCAAATAGTGTACCCTTGCTCATACGTCAATCTATGTTAAAAGAGTCGGATTTTTGATTGTATCAGAAAAATGTCACATTAGAGAATCTAGTTGATCATGATCTGATAGTGTTTCTTTGGGCAAAGTCTTGTCAAAATTAAACCCCCTGCAAAAAAGCAGAGGGAATAATCAAACCTTAAACCTTGGGTTTAAAAGTCGAAGCAACGTGCAACTCTTTCAATTGTTTTGCGTCCACATTTCCAGGAGCATCTGTTAACAAACAACGCGCTTGTTGAGTCTTGGGAAAAGCAATCACATCACGAATTGATTCCTCTCCCGATAACAACATTACCAACCGATCTACACCGTAAGCAATACCACCATGGGGAGGAGTTCCATATTCAAAAGCTTCTAATAAAAAGCCAAATTTACTTTCTGCTTCTGCTGTTGATAAACCAATAGCTGAAAACACCTGTTCTTGAACTTCTCGCTGATAAATTCGCAAACTTCCCCCACCAACTTCAAAGCCATTTAAAACTAAATCATAGGCTTGGGCGCGGGCGGTTTTTAAATCACTGATATCCTCAGGATGAGGGGCTGTAAATGGGTGGTGTAATGCTTCTAAACGTTTTTCATCTGCATTCCATTCAAACATGGGAAATTCTGTCACCCAGAGCAAGTTAATTTTGTCTTTGGCAATTAACTTAAATTCCTTAGCCACAAATTGACGAATTCTATCTAAGGTTTTATTCACAGTGGACCTATCAGCAGCCGCAAATAATAACAAATGTCCGGCTTTTGCACCTGTTCTTGTTAATATTTCCTGCTTTTGTTCCGGTGTCAAATTATCTTTAATTGCGCCAATAGTATCAATTTCACCATTTTCTCGCACGCGGATATAAGCTAAACCTTTCGCTCCAGCTTCTGCGGCTTCCCGGAAAATATCCCCACCTGGTTTAATGCGAACATTAGAAATAGCATCGTTACCGTTAGGAATGGGTAGAATTTTAACGATACCACCGTTAGAAATGGCTTCTCGAAAAACTTTGAAACCAGAATCTTTTAAAAGGTCAGAAACATCAACTAATTCTAAACCGTAGCGGGTATCTGGTTTATCACTTCCGTAACGGTTCATAGCTTCCGCGTAAGGAAGACGAGGAAAAGGACGAGGTAAATCAATTCCTTTGACAGTTTTGAAAATATGAAAAACTAACTTTTCATTAAGTTCGATAATTTCATCTTCAGACATGAAACTCATTTCCATGTCTAATTGAGTAAACTCCGGTTGTCTATCAGCCCGTAGATCTTCATCTCGAAAACATCGCGCAATTTGATAGTATCTATCCATGCCTGATACCATCAATAATTGTTTGAAAAGTTGGGGAGATTGCGGTAAAGCGAACCATTCACCTTCATTCACCCGACTGGGAAGAATATAATCTCGCGCCCCTTCGGGAGTAGAACGGGTGAGAACTGGGGTTTCAACTTCAATAAAACCCTCTAGGTCTTCTAGGTAGCGCCGCATGGCTTTAATGACCTGATGACGCAATTGCATATTTTGCGCCATACGTTCCCGTCGTAAGTCCAAATAACGATATTTTAACCGCAAATCTTCCCGCACTGTTTCCGTGTCTGCGGTGGAAACTTGGAAAGGTAATTGTTTACGGACGGCGTTGAGTAGTTCTATTTTATCCGCATAGATTTCCACTTCGCCAGTGGGAAGTCGAGGATTTAGAGATTCTGGAGGACGTTGGGTAACTCTACCGGTGATAGCTACAACATATTCATTTCTGAGTGCGTTAGCCTGTTCATAGGAGTCTGGGGTGCGCTGGGGGTCGCTGACGATTTGGACAATACCAGAGCGATCGCGCAAATCTAAGAATATCACACCACCGTGATCGCGGCGACGGTCTACCCATCCGTAAAAGGTAACAGTTTCACCAATATGTTCTTTTCGGAGTTCGCCGCAATAGTGAGTTCGCATAGTTGTTAGTTCTTTGGTTCCGGGCTAGGTTGGTTAAATGTCAAGGCTTCCCCATTATCTAGCATTAACATTCATTGTAGTCATTTTCGGTGAAGAAAAATCGGCAAAAATAAGAAAGTGATAATTTTCGATACTGATTGCCAAAATATTGCGTATGTTTTTTTACTATAGATGTACTTAATTAATCTATCATGTAGTTGACAACATTAACTACAAAAAGTTAATATTTACTCAGTTGATATCATGCTTAACCTACTCGTATCACACTATTCTTATGACCGAAAAATTACAAGATCCTAACTGGGATAAATTTACCCCTGAGCAAAAACGTTTATACAAAAAATGGATTCAATCATTAGAAGCGGCCATACAAGCCAATATTGAGTTGATGAAATCTTTTGAGAGTGAAGATAGTTCCTCAGAATCATCAAAGAAAGAGATAGTTGCGACACCACACAATACTAATTTGGCAAGAACTAAAGAGACACTAATTTCACTAAGAATAGATGGTATTTATTGTGAGATGAAAAAGAGTATATGTAAAGCTAATTGTTTATTTAATTCTCAAAAACAAAAATGTTTAGAAAACTGTGACAGAAATGGTTGTAGCTAAATATAAACATAAAATCAATATCATGAGTATATTGCTTAGATAAGGCAATGGTGAAAAATTATTCTGGATTGAATCTTCGTGGAAAGTCTTTTAAAGGTCAAGACTTAACAAATGCTAATTTTAATGGTAGTGACATTAGAGGGGCAAACTTTACAAAAGCTATATTAAAAGGGGCAAACTTTAGTGAGACAACCTCCGGTCTACAATTACTTCCTATAGTTTGTACGATTGCGCTCTCTTTATTAATTATTGCCCTTGGCTCAATTATTACGGGAATAGGTGCTATTGTTCTTGTTGGACTTTGGGATTTAGAAAAGGATATAAAAATTACAATCACTACATACATAGTAATCTTAATTTCATTATTAGCTTTTGCTATTATTACCGTAGCTAAAAATTTTTTACATGGTTTATTTGTAGCGATATTAGTATTAACTCCTAGCTTATTCCTAAGTTTTATAGTAAGTAAAGCTAACACAACAATTATTGGACAATTTTTTTTTGGAATTGCAATATTATGTTTAATTGGAATTGGTTGGATAATAATAGCTTTAGCTAATATTATGATGATAAATATCATTAGTTATTTGCCCATAGTGATATTTATAGGTTTAATCATCAATTTAATTTCAGCGGGATCTTTATTAATAAAAGTTCCAAATATAACAAAATCAACTTTAATTGGGTTAACTATTGTTATTGTTTCCATATTAGGAAATTATATTGGTTGGCAAGCATCAAAAGGTAGTGAAAAATTTAGTTGGATTAAAAAAGTTGCTATATCTATAAATTCTATCTATGGTACAACCTTTTTTAGTGCTGATTTAACTGATGCTGATTTTACTGGTGCAACCCTAAAAAACACGGATTTCAGAAAAGCCAATCTAACGCGCACTCGTTTTTATAAAGTCAAAAAACTTGATTTTGCTAGACCGGGAAATACTATATTAAGTAACCCTGCTGTTCTCAATTTGCTTATTACTTTAAACGGTAGAAATAAATCTTATATTGGTGCTAATCTCAGAGGTGCAAACCTAATAGGTGCAGACTTGAAAGAAGCTAATTTTAAAAATGCTGATATTATAGAAGCGACTTTTCAAGAAGCTAATTTAGAATGGGCAAATCTGACTCTTACTCAAGCCATTGGTACTAATTTCACCAAAGCTCAAATGACTGGTGCTTGTGTGGAAGCTTGGAATATTGAAAGTACAACTATATTAGATGATGTAGATTGTCGTTTTGTCTACCTTTTAGAATATCCTAAACCGGGAACAGATGACCGGGAACGTCGTCCGAGTAGTGGAGAATTTCAACCAGGAGAATTTACAAAATTATTTGAAGAAGTTTTAAATACTGTTGATTTAATTTTCCAAAATGGTATTGACTGGAAGGCTTTTGTTAATGCTTTTGATCAAGTTCAAAATCAAAATAGAGATACAGAATTAGCTATTCAGAGTATTGAAAATAAAGGTGATAGTGTGGTAGTTGTTAAAGTTGCTGTTCCTGAAAATGCCGATAAAGAAAAGATTCACAGCGATTTTACTCAAAATTATCAATTATCATTAGCAGCAGTTGAAGAAAAATATAAAGCAGTTTTACAAGCTAAAGATGAGGAAATAAATTTTCATCGTCAACAAAGTGGTAAAATACCAGAAATGATTATATCATTAGCTAATAAACCTATTAATGTTCAAATTGATAATAAAGTGGAGAATGAAAATATGACTAAGGATTCTAGCCGTAAAATTGAAATTGGTAATATTGGTGGAGATTTTAACGCCAGTGGACAAGCTTTGAATTTAGGTGAAATCAGTGGTACAGTCATAAATACTATTAATGAATTAGCAACAGCACCCGAACCCGATAAACCAGGAATTAAAGAATTATTGACACAATTAAAAACAGCAATTGAAACCGATACTGATTTAACAGCAAAAGACAAAGAAAAGGCCTTAAAACAAGTTAAATCTTTGGCAGAAGCCGCCCAAAATCCTCAAGAAAAACAGGATTTAGCAGATACAGCAATCACAATGTTAAAAGGAACAATTGCTAATTTACCAACGGCGGCCAAATTAGTTGAAGAATGTGGTAAGTTATTACCGTTAATTGCTGGTTTTTTAGGTTTAAGTTAGAAACCCATTTTTTAGCCTAAAAGATTGATTATATAGCGGCTATACAAACAAAGTCCTTCCAAGAGGAATTTAACCCACGAAGGTGGGTTTTGTCTGTGTAGACGCGGTTTCTAACCGCCTAGTTTGTATAATTCTAGCGGGCAAGATGCCCGCACCACAAAGTTCAAGTAAATTATGGTTATCAAATTTAGCTGCGTAACAGCTTATGATAAGAAAGAAATCTTTTAACCTGCGTAGGCAGATTTTGCCCGTGTAGACGCGGTTTCCAACCGCCCAAAAATGCCTTAAACCCCAGTGGTTGCCGAAATATCAATTAACCAGCGAACTGTTTGCGGGAAAATAATTACAATTAACAAGACAATAAACTGTAAAACCATAAAAGGAATCGCACTTTTATGAATATCCAATGTACTCACTTCTTTAGGGGCAACACTTTGTAAATAAAACAAAGAAAATCCCACAGGTGGAGAAATAAATGCGGTTTGTAAATTCACTGCCATAACCACACCAAACCACACCATATCAATATTTAAAGCTTGGGCTGCTGGTACTAATAAAGGCATAGCAATAAAGCAAATTTCAATAAATTCTAAAAAAGCTCCCAAAATAAAAATCACGATATTACTAACAATTAAAAACCCCCAATATCCTCCAGGTAAACCTACTAATAAATTAGTAATCAGAGTTTTGCCACCCAAAGCATCAAACACCAAACTAAACATCGAAGAACAGAATAGAATCATCACCACCAAAGCTGTAATTACTGCGGTAGAATGAGCAGCATCACGAATTAATTGTGGTGTGAGACGTTTATTAAAAGCGGCGAGAATAGAAGCCCCAACAGCACCTACAGCCCCCGCTTCTGTGGGAGTGGCTACACCAAAGAATATACTTCCTAACACTGCAAAAATTAAAATAATCGGCGGAACAACAGCTTTGAAAACTTGTTTAATTAATTGAGTCCCTTGAGGAATTACCACATCATCAGGAATCATTGGGACTTTTTCCGGTTGAAAAAAAGCTAGTCCTAAAATATAGAGAATATAAGCACCAGATAACATTAATCCGGGAATTAATGCCCCTAAAAATAAATCTCCCACAGAAACACCAATTTGATCACTGAGAATCACTAAAACTAAACTGGGAGGAATTAACTGGGCTAAAGTACCAGAAGCAATAATAACTCCTGAAGCTAATTTTTTATCATAGCCATAGCGTAACATTAGCGGTAATGATAACATCCCCATGACAATTACTGTTGCCGCTACGACTCCGGTTGTGGCTGCTAAAACAGTTCCCACTAAAACAACTGCTAAAGCCAATCCTCCCCGGACACGACTTAAAATAATGCCGATAGTTTCTAATAATTCTTCTGCTAAACCTGACTTTTCTAGAACTGCACCCAGAAAGACAAAAAAGGGAATAGCCAGTAAGGTAAAGTTGGACATTGTGCCAAACCAACTATTAGGTAATAGGAGCAGACGCGCCGGATTAAAAGCCCCAACTGCTGTACCAATAAGTCCAAAAACAATGGCTGTGCCGGCAAAGGAAAAAGCGACAGGAAAGCCACTCATGAGAATAAAGAAAAAGCCGACAAACATTAAAATTGCTAACCACTCAAAACCCATAGTTTCCCCTATTCAATATTGATATTTTCTGAAGTTTCTAAACGAATTTGTTCCGCTACTTGTTGATAGCCTAATAATACTGCTAAATACTTAATTGCTTGAGAAATACTTTGCAAAAGCAGCAGTAATAAGGCTATAGGAACCATGGTTTTGATTGGGGCGCGGGGTAAACCATTTGCGTCAGAAGATATTTCCCAAGTTCCCCAACTACCGTCACTTAATCTGCCCCAAGATTGTAAAACCGGATTGATTGTTACCCAAATACCAAGTAGACAAAAGGGAATTAAAAATAAAACTGTTCCCACAAAATCAACTAAGGCGCGTTTTTTTTCACTCATATTAGTATAGAGAAAATCAACGCGGACATTTTCCCCATGACGTAAAATATAAACAAAGCCGAATAAGAAAGTTAGAGAAAATAAATACCATTGCAGTTCTAATAAGGCATTAGAAGACAATTGTACGCCAATGAAGCGACCCATATAACGGGCGACAACATTAAAAAAACCAACTCCAATTGTTAGTAAAACTAGCCAATTCGATAACCATCCCAATTTATCAGCACCATTGTCAATAAACTGCGAAAATTTTAAGAGTTTACGAATTAAAGAAAATCTGCTTGAGTCACGCATAGAACATAATAAATTAAAGGTAAGACTTGAGAATACAGTCAGCCAGTCAGCCAGGGAATAAATTCCCTGTCTAATAGCTCAAGTCTGTTAAAACAGACTCAGAAATTTTCCCAGTGTTTAGTCATCTAAAAATGACTTTTACCTCGTTTCCAGTCTCTGACTGGGAATGACTTAACGGAGGCTCTGCCTTTGCTGTTATTGAAGGCAGAGCCTTCTGGAATTCGTTCCCATACTCTGTATGGGAACGAGAAAAACTTTAGTGAATTTTTACTATTAATTCATCAATTGTTCCACCTCCAAAATATCTAAATTTGTCAATTGTGCCACTTGTTCTATAGACATTCCATTCTGTAACAAATTAATGGCAACTGCCCTTAATTGCAATTCAGCTTGTTCTGCCCTTTGTTGTGCAATTCCTACCATTTCTTGAGAAGTGGGAAATAATTCACCGTCCAAAGTTGCCCAGCGTAACCAAGTGGCATCAACGCCTCTATAATTACCTTCCCAACGTACCAAAGCTAAATCTAAAACTTTACTTATCAGTTGGTTTTTATCATTTAGAGCAATCTGTTGATATGCACCACTGTTAAGATCAAAACCTGCAAAATCATCTGGGTTAAACGGGTCATACCAAAAATATTCAGAAACGCGCATTTGATTTTGATAAATCAATTTTTTCTGATTTTTATCATTATTAGATGTGCTTTCTGAAAGTAATTCAATTACTACATCTGGGGGTTTTCCTTCTTCCCAAACTACCCAAGACAATCGTTCTGTTTTCGGTACACCCAAAACAGCAAAGAAATCTGGACCTCGAAAATCTTGATTTTTCAATTGTGCTAAACTGTAGTAGACAAACATATTGCCACCTACGTATCCATCAGTCCTTTGCTCTAACCAAGGCTGAATGGTATCAATTAAAATATCCATTTGGAATTTATGTCTTTGTGTCTCCATGGGGATACCATCATCACAAGGAAGTTCTGCCTGGGTGGGTGGCAGTTTAATGCTAGGTTCAGCTAAAACAGTTTCTAACATAGCCGTTAAATTTAGTTAGAAATTACTTAATATTTTTATACTAATCTGAAATGATCAGCAATTGGCAAAATTATAAGAAATAATAAGTTTTCAGTGTATTAACACAATCAAATCAAACATGATATTGTAGTGAAATCCTCCAGTTAGTCAATAATAGTAACTTTTATGAAACGCCGAGCTATTGTTAACAGATTATCTCAAAGTGCGATCGCTGCCACAGGAGTAGCAATTATTGGTGGTTGTCAAAAAGCTCAAAATAAAACAGCAACCGCTCAAACCGACACCAGTAATCTACCGACAATAAAATGGCAAATGGCGACAAGTTGGCCATTGTCCTTAGAAACTATATTTGGTGGAGCGCAGGTATTAGCAGAACGTGTCAAAGTTCTCACTAACGGTAAATTTATTATCGAACCCCGTGCGGCTGGAGAAATAGCCCCCGGTTTAGAAGTTCTGAATGTGGTTTCCCAAGGTGCTGTACAAGCTGGACATACTGCCGCTTATTACTATATTGGTAAAAGTCCTGCCCTCGCTTTTGGTACATCAGTACCATTTGGACTCAATGCCCAACAACAAAACGCTTGGTTATATGAAGGCGGAGGTTTAACCAAACTGCGAGAAATCTATGCCAGTAAATTTAATGTGATTCAATTTCCTGCGGGAAATACGGGGACACAAATGGGGGGATGGTTTCGCAACGAAGTGAAAACCCTCAATGATCTCAAAGGCCTAAAAATGCGAATTCCCGGTTTAGGAGGGCAAGTTATGGCTAAATTAGGCGTAACTGTGCAGACTCTTCCAGGGGGGGAAATCTTTCAAGCTTTACAAACAGGGGCTATTGATGCGGCAGAATGGGTAGGCCCCTATGATGATGAAAAACTGGGTTTAAATAAAGTCGCTAAATTTTACTATTATCCAGGTTGGTGGGAACCAGGTCCAACTTTAGAAGTACAAGTGAATTTAGACGAATGGAAAAAGCTACCACCGCAATACCAAGCAGCATTAGAAACTGCTGCATTTCAGTCGAATACAACAATGTTAGCTCGTTATGATGTCCGCAATAATGAGTCCTTAGAGAAACTATTAAAAACGGGTACTCAACTACGTGCTTATAGTCAGGAAATTTTGGAAGCTGCGGAAAAAGCCTCTTTTGCTTTATATGATGAGTTTGCAGCTAAAGACGCTGATTTTAAAGCCGTTTATGAACAGTGGAAACCCTTTAGAGATCGGATGTATGCGTGGAACAATCTCAATGAAGGCAGTTTTGTTCGTTATGCTTATGGAAAGATGAAAGCAGGGAATTGAGAATTTCCTAAATAATAATGTAGAGACGTTTCATGAAACGTCTCTATCGAAGTTGTGAAATACATATAAGTGACATTTTGTCAAAAAAAATTAGATGCGTTTCCCCTGCTGCTATTCCCGGTTGTGCCACCCAGGGAGATACTTTTGAAGAATTACTACAAAATTTATATGAAGCCGTTGAAGGTTGCTTACTCGTTAATGTTGATTCATGAGAACTTGATTAGAAGATGATATTAAAATTTTTCTATATTTTGTGCCTTAATCTAAAACTTGACACGCTACGAACAAAGAGAAATTTTATTGAATTCTATCTAACCACTGTTTTGGGTTGCGTTTTGCATGGAAGCAAGCAAATATAAAAACAGTATCTTGGTCAAAAATGTAGAGAATTACATAAGGAAATCGGCGGATTAATACTCTTCTTACCTGTTTATAGGTAACTTGGTAAGCAAGGGGTTGTCTTCCAATTCCAGACAGACAAGCATCAACAGCACGAACAAATTCCGAACCTAAACCCGGATTTTGGGATTCGTATATTCAAAAGCATTTTGGATATCGTATTCTGCTTCTGGCTGAATAATTAGGTTATAGTTCATTGGGAAAATCCTAACCGTTTCTTAACATCTTCCCAACTAGAACCATTTGTAGGGTTTTTTTTATAATTTTCTAACCGTCGCTCTAATTCTTGTTGTTGTGCTTGACTCAAGGGAAGTTCTTCTTGCTGTTCTAAGATGCTGTCCCATAAATCTTCAGCAAGTTGGATACGTTCTGCAATGCTGAGTTCAGAAATATCAAATTTTAAGAGGGGATGGAGACTCATTGAGTATAGAGTTAGGGTTGAGCTTTTATCTATTTTATAACATTGGCGCATTGTTTAAAGTTGAGTTATAAATTTGTAAAGTATTTTGCAGCTTGTAGCATTAAAGAAAATAATTACCATACTTTACAGTATTACTTACTATAAATGGCGGTACTAAGTAGGTAAACAGAAAAAATTAAAGGTATATGACGAAATGTAAATTCAATAAATGCCTTGCAAATAGGTCGTTTCACGGTTTTCACAAAACTAAACATATATCGTTTTTATTATGTTTACCTACTTATTGTAGTATTTAATAATATAGTCAATTCGTCAGAGGATGGTAATAATGTTTGAAGGAGAACAGCAGCAAGTGCAAATCTTAAAAAAAGAAACAGTTGACAAAACAACAGTAGTTCTGTTTAAGCACATGGATAAAGAACTTTACGCTGTGAGACTAGAATCTTTTCTAAACAGAAATCCAGATGGTTTATTTGAAGAATGCTGGGAAAATACGTCGTCTGTTAAGTTAATAGGTGAAGTAGTAACAACTCTTGAAGAAGGAGAAGCTTTATTTAATCGCAAAGTAGAGGCTGAGAAAGGATGGAGAGAGCGTAATAGTCCTCCTATTTAATACAGATATATACGTAGGGTAGGCAATGCCCACCCTACGAAAAAGTCATTTTTTATACTTAATAGGAGGATAAATATCAATTAATTCTTGTGAATTTTTAGACACCAATAACTTTTAAAAAAGTTGTATTAAAAAAATTAATACTATTAAGATATAATTGTTGTTAATCATCATAGATCACCTAAAAAATTAAACTTCTAAGCATGAAAATAAAAGTCATTATTCACAAAGAAGAAACAGGTTACTGGGCAGAAGTTCCTGCTATTCCCGGTTGTGCTACCCAGGGCGATACTTTTGAAGAATTACTACAAAATATATATGAAGCCGTTGAAGGTTGCCTACTCGTTGATGTTGATTCATTAGAACTTGATGAATCCGCTCAAATATTAGAAATTGCCGTATGAAATCAATTTCAGGGAAAAATTTTGCTAAAGTATTAGAGTCTCAAGGATGGCAACTTCTCCGCATTAACGGTAGTCATCATATTTACGGTAAATCCGATAATCCAGCCAGAATTTCTGTTCCTATTCATGGAAATCAATCACTAAAACCTGGACTGTTACGGCATTTTCTCAAAGTTGCTAATCTCAGTGAAGACGATATTTAATATTCTCAGTAAATATGAATAATTTGATTAATGGTGGGTCAGATAACCCACCCTGAGAAATATTTCTGTTTACTGTCGCGCCATAATAGTCCGCATTTCAGCTTCCCGATCTTGAATCAAATCACCACTAACATCCACCATCACACTATAAATCTTACCCGTAAACTTAAAAGGCGGTTCATAATCCGGTGTAACAGGCGCACCAGGGGCAATTCCACAGGTGACACCACTGGTTAGACCTAATGCTAAAGGAGTAGTTACAGGCACATCAATCTGCCCGACCAATTTCTCATCAATATACAATTGGCCGCGTCCTGGCGTTCCTTTCCCCTTGGCTAAATCTGGTTGTCCCGTGACTTTAAACTCAAAGCGCAACTGATGACGACCTACCGGCACAGATGACCCAGATTCTACATGATAGAGCGATCGCCCGACATAATTATGAACCCAGTGCAGTTTACCACTTTGGACATAGAAAGAATAGCCACTATCATTACCCCCATGAGCCAGTAATATCCCTTCCGCGCCACCTGTGGGAATCTCCACATCAGCAGTAATACTGTGGGGACGATTTAACACCCTCACCGCACTACCGGCGGGAATCGCTTGAGTATCAGGATAGTAAACATAGCGGCTACGATTGACAGCAATTTGCGGGCGCTCTTCCGCGAATCGTTGCACGCCACGTCCATCCACAGGCAACACATTATACTTGCCAGCCTCAATATACCAAGTGGCAATCATCTCAATCAACTTAGGACGATTATCAGCCGCAATATTGTGATTTTCCGCAAAATCTGAGGCGACATGATACAGTTCCCAATGGTGGGTATCCAAATCCGTCAGAGTTTCCGCCGAAATTGCCTCCCCAAAAAATTGCCCTGCTTCTGTAAATGAAGGCCCCGGCCAAGGACAAACCGCCCGCCAACCATCATAGTAAAGAGAACGATGTCCCATCATCTCGAAATACTGGGTAATATGCTTAGTAGGTGCGGTACTATGATTAAAAGTATGGGCAAAACTGACACCTTCAATGGGAGATTGAGTCACACCCTTAATCGTTGTCGGTGGTGCAATTTCCAGTAATTCTAGCACCGTCGGTACAAGGTCAATAGCATGAGCGTACTGAGTCCGAATTTCCCCTTTAGCCTCAATACCCTGACTCCAATGCACAATTAAAGGGTCGCTGATTCCCCCTCGATAGGTTTCCCGTTTCCACCGCCGGAAAGGTGTATTCCCTGCCCAAGTCCAGCCCCAAGCATAATGGTTAAAAGTTTCGGCACTGCCTAATTTATCCAATGCTTTGAGATTTTCCTCTAGGGATTCTGGCACATTGTTAAAAAAGAGGTTTTCATTTACTGAACCGGTTGGTCCCCCTTCGGAACTTGCACCATTGTCTGAAATCACCATAATGACGGTATTCTCGAACTCACCGATAGATTTAAGAAAATCGAGTAAACGACCGATATGATAGTCAGTATGGGTTAAAAAACCAGCATATACTTCCATCATCCGGGCATAAAGCCGTTTTTCTGCGGCTGAGAGAGTATCCCAGTGCGGGACATCGGGATCATGACGAGAAAGTTCGGCATCTGCGGGAACAATCCCCATTTCTTGCTGACGGGCAAAAACCTTTTTTCTGTAAGCTTCCCAACCATCATCAAATTGTCCAGCATAGGCATCAGCCCATTCTTTGGGGACATGATGGGGGGCGTGCATTGCCCCTGGACAAAAATACATGAAAAAAGGCTTATTTGGGGCAACCTGCTTGGCATCAGCGATAAAGCTAATGGCTTTGTCTGCTAAATCTTCTGTTAAATGGTAGCCTTCTGCGGGGGTCTTTTCTGGCTTAACGGTGTGGTTATCATAAACCAAGTCTGGATAATACTGGTGGGTTTCTCCGCCCAAAAAGCCATAAAAACGCTCAAATCCACGACCGAGAGGCCAGCGATCATAGGGGCCTGCGGCTGAAAGTTGGTCTGAGGGGGTTAAATGCCATTTTCCTAACGCATAGGTGTTATAACCCTTCTGGAGTAATATCTCTGAGAGAAACCCATTTTCAAAGGGAATATTCCCATTACCTCCGGGATAACCTGTAGAACCTTCTGTAATGCAGGACATGGCGTTAGAATGGTGATTGCGCCCAGTCAGAAGGCAAGAACGGGTGGGAGAACACAGTGCCGTTGTGTGTAAGTTGTTGTAGCGTAAACCATTGGCGGCTAGTGTGTCTAGGTTGGGTGTTTTGATGGGACTTCCGTAACTTCCAAATTGTCCAAAACCTGTATCATCAAAGACGATAAATAGGACGTTTGGTGTATTTTCTTTTGCCCGCAATGGTTCTGGCCAAGCTGGACTGGATTTATCAACTGTCCGACCGATGACTCCAGGGAAGGTAGTTCCGGGTTTGTATTCACGCAGAGACATAAATCTGACCTCTTGAGAATATTTAATTTTTAACAAAAGCCCCGAAATTCTATATCCTCTTTAGGAGGGGTTAATTGATAAATTTATGGACTGAATTACCATACCAAGAAAACTAATTAAGGGACTTCCAGTAAATAAATTATCCTATCCCAATAAATGAATGAATAAACGAACCACAGAGGCACAGAGAACACAGAGAGAGAAGAAATAGAGAGGGTTTTTGGCAAAAAGGGCTATTTAGTTATGAAAAACACGACTCAATTAACTCAGCTAGAATTTATTTTACTAAAATTAGTTGAGAAAGGAAAAGGTCAATGGAGTTGGTATGAATTAGCGAATGCGCTTTCCCGTCAAGATGTTCCGAGAGAACCTGACATGATGGAAGTTTTAAAAAATCTTGCCCATCGGGGATTAGTCAACCGTTCTGTAGAGCAAGATTCACCACGCGATCGCTGGGAATTAACGTTAGAAGGAATTGTCGTTTTAGAGGCGTGTAAACTAGGCAATATTAGCCATTAATCTGACTGCGGGTCTATCGGCACAAGTTGGCAAGCGAAAACAACTCATTGGCAATGTGACAATCGCCACAGTATTGCCAAGCATATCGAAAAACTCAACGCTGTAGCCTGTTTCTATTCCGGGAACATCATGTTGTTCAACTACTGTGCCAATATCTCCAGCATATACATTGTCTTCGGCAAGATCACGCAATAAGATTACATCTGAGTAAAGAGTGAAATTCATTGCAGCCTCCAATATTGCTTGCTAATCAGGAAATAAAGTGATCAATCGCGGAAAGTCTGTACCTGTATCTATTTGCCAGACTGTCTTAACAAGGAGTGGCCTGTTAATAGGGGTAAGCAGATTTGCGCTCACTTCATATCTTGTACCATAAGCAGTTTCTTTAATTAGATTAACATCTACAGTTAGATGAAACTTACGGATATCTGATTCTAGCTGCTGCCAGTTATCGGGAGAATAGCCAAATTGGAGTAGTAATTTCGCTTTTGTCCCACCACGTTTATGTTCAGTATTCAGTAAATACTCAGTCAGCTTGGATGGTTCGATTACTGCGCGATCGCTATTTGGGATTTTCATCGGAAGCATTCTCCTTAATTTTACTGGAGACTGCCCTTGAAGAGAGTTAACTGCAAAAGAAAAATTGAGAAGCGAATTTTGTAGATTTGCAACTCTGGTTTTTCGCGCATTACAACTCAATCACAAATTACCACCATAAAAATTGGTAAATCGTGACCAGCACTAAAAAACTGTATGTACTTACAATACAGTGATTGAGTGTTTCTTCAAGGCGCAGCCTTAAAGTTAGGTTGTGAATGCTACGAATTGACCATTGCTGCTGCTTCCTTAAAATCCTTTTGCAATCCTTACATTGCAAACTCCCCACCCTTTTTACATCTGTTTTACCTTTGTTTTACCTTTTTGGTGTGGAAGCACACGCAAAGAATTCGAGCGTCGAGCGTGAATGAAACTAGGGTGGGAAAAAAGGAGTAAGTTAAATATAACACAAATTTTTTGGCAATGTCTAACAATTCTCTAGCGGGGTTATCCTATTCCTAAACTCAATGGCAGAAAATAGCCAACACATTTTGGCCAAACGATGGTACTAATGACAAAATATCAGCCTGAAAAATTCTCATCCTTATATCGTAATAAGGAGAGAAAATAGAAGGGGAAGTAGTACCACCGTGAAATCAAAAGTCAAAAATTCATTGCCCGAATTACCACACCAATAAAACTAACTAAGCCAATTACAAGTAAAGCCACTCCGATAATTTCCGCACTGTGAGAAGTTTCGTAGGTATAGCGATTATTTTGAATTTGTTTAAGTAACTGACGGTGTTCTCTCAACCCTAAAACCATTCCCAACATTCCCGTCACAATAAAAGACAGTCCCACAATTACCGAAAATCTGACTGGGTTAAGATGATTACTCAGACGAGTATTTTCAATTGCTCTAACAATGGTGGGAATACCAAATCCAAAACCAATTAAGGAAAGACAGGTGCGTATCCACGCCATTAATGTACGATCTGCTGCTGCTCGACTGCGGTATTTAGCTAGTTCTGTCCGATCTTCCGCTAAATCTTTGGTAGACAATTGTTCAGGTGTTTCTGATTTGATAAGTGGCTGATTCATTGTGTTAGGATGTGCCTGTAAATTACCTCTGAATAATTACTTTTATTGTTGTTTATTGAGTTCTTGATTCAGAAAATAATTGAGGAAAGTTCTGATTAAGGCAACAATTCCTAGTTTTCCTAGAGACTCAAATGTTGAATGGTAGGTTGTAGACAGAATATCTGCTCCTAATTGAAATTCTAATGCCAGCACTAGCCAAATGCCAAAGTTGAGCCGGATTTGCAGAAATCGGTTTTGACTATGATGATGATTTAGAGAAATCGCTATTTTTCCGCTTTTTAATACACCCAATAAAATACAAAAAACAGAAATTAATTCTAGTAAGAATTTGAGCAAAGTCACAACAAATGATAACCCGCTCTCTAGCTGTTCAAATAATGCCATAATTTAGCTTTTTTCACGCTCCAGACATAGAGATTAATTACAATAGCCTTAGTAAATCAAAGTATTAAATTGGAAAATATCAAATCTCAAACTTTGCGTCTTTGCTCCTTTGTGTCTTTGCGCGAAACATAATTTATACCGCCATTATGTAACGGAAAAAACCGCATTTAGCTAGGTTGTTGATCTAATTTGCGTTTATTCCAAATTGAGTAAAAACTACCTAGAAATGCTCCTAAAATTACATAAGCTATGAGTGTGGGAATTACCTTTTGTTCCACGTTATTCAAAATAGCGATAAACAAGGCTAAACCAACATTACGAGCAATACAGGAAATTGCTAAAATCGGTCGTGTATCATCATTGTTACCTCCTAAACTGTGTCCTATTGCTAAGGAGGCAATTACCATGATGGTAATAACAACCATTGGTAATCCCCAAACTTTGAAAAATAGGGGAATCCCTAAAATACCAGCCAAAACAACCAGTACGAAAAAAAGACTATTAGCCATAAAATTTAAGGGTTGGGCGATATTTTCAGCAAATTTAGGTACAAACTTTTGCAGCAACAGACCGATACTGACAGGCAATAACTGTACCATGATCACTTGTCGGGTAACTTCTAAAATTGTCACTTTTTCTGAAATATTCTCAAATAGGGTGACAAAAATTTCCAAGGTAATAGGAGTAACGCAGACTGCAAGTATAGCGAGGGTTAGCTGAAAACTCGCTGAGTAGGAAAATCTACATCCAGCCATTTGCGCTCGTTTTGTGGTCAGAGGCGCACCTGGAGAAGCCGCTAACAAGGCTAATCCTGTCATTACTTCTGGGGGTAAGTTAAACAGTTTTAGCAGGACAATAACCACTAGAGGAACTAGCACCACAACGGCTAAAAGCGCACGGAATAGTAAAGCAGGTTTTCGCCATAGGGAAAGCATTTCTTCAAAACAGAGATTGCTTCCTATGGCTAACATCAAAGAAAAAATCGTGATTTTAACGAAAATCAACAGTAAAGGATGGTGCATAGCTGGAAATTGAACCTCTTTCCTCTGCGTCCTCTGTGCCTCTGTGGTTCGATAAATTACTTCTTAAACCGCAGAGGAAAAAAAGATATTTTTCGGGTCACTTGTTAACTACTATTGAACAAATAATATCTCTTAACCCAACTTTGTATTACTATCCCTGGTCATAGATATCTCCGAAATATTTATTGTGATAATTTCTACTCAAGCGGATAAAAGAATTACATAAAAAATCCTTAATTTCTCATTGCTGAAGATAATAATCAAATCTAGTTCGCAATTGTTCTATTGTTAAATCTTGCGTCCAATATTCTATTAAAGCATGACCAAAAGCCCAAGCATTACGACCTGGTGTAGATGGGTTTTCTAACAACAATGGCCATAGAGATAATAAATCAAAGTTGCGGGATTTGGAATTGTCTATATTTAATAGGGGAAAAAGTTCATAAGCCATTTGTAATTTGCCAATTACTATGGGTAATTGTTCAATGGGTATTTGTTCTGCGAGTAAATGAGCAAGAGTAGGAGAACCTGTTGATAATGTGGAAATAAATTGCAAAACGGGACTTTTTAGTAATGCAGCAATTCCTTGGGTAGTTGTCATCTGAAATGTGTAATGCTCAATAATATTAGCTGCTGCTGTGGTGCGAGTTTCTAAATTCCGTAAAAAGCGAGTTAGTCGTAATTGTTTAGCCGGATCTATTGCTGCTAATAATCCTGAAGATAAGGCTTCTATATTCCAATCATTGCGATTAGTTTTTGGGTCATTTGTAACGACTGGTAAAACTAAATTAGCAAAATTTCCTAATAGGTGTTGGCGATATTTTGTCGCTTCTCGAATAGAAATATCTTTTGGTTTTTCTCCGTTTTCCCAATCATAAGGAGGTTGCCATTCACGGATAGGACGTAAACGATCTACTTGAGTTACAATGGTAATAATCGGTAAATCTGCCACTTCTGATTTGACATCTTGGAGAAAATCTACATCCATTTGTAAAGCTGGATCTAGTGCTGGAGTAACTAATAATAATAAATCAGCATTAATAGCATAATCAATGACTAAATCTCGCAAATCTTCCCGTTTTACCTGTTCATAACCGGGAGTATCCCAAAGGTTGAGAGTTTCCCCATTTTCTGTTTCCCAATGATAATTTTGAATTGTATCTGTACTGGGTAAAACATCAACCGCAGCCAATTCATTTTGAAAAAGAGTATTAATTAAACTACTTTTACCTGCACCTGTGCGCCCAATAATGAGAATATTTACGGGTTTTTGGGCAACGATTTCCGGGGGTTCAGCTTGGGTGAGAATGTCCCGCAGGGTTTGGGTTTTAACTTGGGGTAGGGTGGGGGTAGGTAATTCAATTTTAGTGCCTGCATAGAGAGCGATAGCTTGTTTACATAAGTTCCGCAAAGCTGCTTCTCTTAATAGTTGACTCAAGTTTATTAATAATTCCTGAGAAGCGCGATTTCCCACACCTTCACTAGCTTTTTTTGCCACCGCAGTAAGAGGATTTAATACCCATTGCGCCCAATTCCAAACTTTCCATAATTTACGGGCAGATGGTTCTAATTTACGATAAACTTCATAGGTTTGATAGGCTTGGCCAACGGTAACTTGATTGAGAACAGGAGATAATTTTTGCATCCATTGATCCATATCATCTACTGTACCCCGAATTAAACCGTAAACTTGGGGAATATAAATATTTAAAAGCGGATATTTAACTTGAGGATTATAAATATGAGAAATTGCTACTACTAAGTCTTGACATCTTCGCCAAAAAGTTTGCCAATCTTCCCAAATAGGTAAATCATTTGCGGCTGCGGTGATAATATTTTGTAATGCGGTTTCTACTGCTTTAGTCCTATCTGTTTCGATGACTAAATTATTCTCTGTGGTAGTTTCTAATTCTTCTCTTACTTCTGCAAAAACAGCTTCAATTTGATTTATTGCCGGTTTAGTCCAGCGTACCAGCAACCACCGCCAACCGACAAATACAAATGTAAATAAAGCCCAAATCCAACTTAATCCCCAAGCGTGAATTTGCGTTCCTGCGGAAATGAGAAGGAAGGAGATAATTACCGCAATTGGTGAAACTAAGATTATCCATTGCCAGGGTTTTAAACGAATCATTGTTTGATAACTTTTTGGGTTGTGAATGTTGGATTAGTAATTTATTACTTATTTTACCAGGGAAATTTACCAGGAAAATAACACTCACGGTAGGTGATAAAAATTTAGGGGCAACTTCCCTCTGGTTGCTTTCCTTCATAGAAAACAATCATAAGGCTGTTACCCCTAGATATTGTGAAAAAAGTGAATATTTCTCAATTCATTATTCCGCAGTTACCAATTCAGTGCTACCTTTTGTCCGTTTCCGAGTCATGGCATTGTAAACCATGATGCCAATCGCTTTAATCAAATTACCTTCCAACTCTTGGAACATCTTCATGTTCACACCAAAAGCGGCATTTGCTTCTTCAGTAATGCGATCGCCTGTAGTATCATCAATAGGCATAGCATCTAAATTGGCTCTATACTTAGCCTTAAATGCCTTCTCATCGGTAATATCTGCAAATTCATAAAAAGCAGTTCCTTCACCTTCACCCAATTTCATCGCCGTTTGGGCAATATTTTTGAGGATTTGTCCCCCGGATAAATCACCTAGATAACGGGTATAGGAATGAGCAATTAATAATTCTGGTTCAGTCGCAGAAATTTCCCGAATCCGGTTTACATAAGCCGCACCCGCAGCAGATAATTTGATTTCCTCTCGCCAATTGTAACCATAGTAGTAAGTTAAGTCTTGCTCCAAGGTATGCTTGCGGTTAAGTTCAGGAAAGTAAATTTTGCTCAAAATTTGGTGATGCTTGTGTTTTTCCATTTCCTCTTCCATAGCGGAGTAAATGAAGTAAAAGTTAGCAACCAACTTGCGGTAGGAGTTTTTTTCCACAACTCCCTTCAAAAAACACTTGACAAAACCCACGTTTTCTGCCATTGTGTGTGCTTTCTTTGTACCCACGCGTAATTTGCTTGCTAAATTGCTGCTCATATTAAAATTCTCAACTGTAAAAAAATTAACTGTGAAAGTTTTCTGTCCGTAATGGTGAAAAAACCCCATTAAAACGTAAGATTAAAACTATTTGATGAGAATTTATATTAAAAATAATTAAGCAATGAGTTCCTTTGGCATTTTATTAACGTCAAGAATGATGGAAGAAAGTGCTATTCTCCTGTGTGATTGTGTGGAGTTTTTAAATTTATGGTTTCATCAATGGCTCGAACTCAAGGCTGCATTTCCGAAGTTGAAAATAGTGGGATGTTCAATTCCATACCACTGCCAACCAACGCTTTATTTGGTACAGATGGCATTCGCGGCAAGGTGGGAGACTTACTGAATGCACCTTTGGCTTTACAAGTGGGTTTTTGGGCGGGAATTGTCCTCCGTAATTATGCCACTGATCTAGGACCAATTATCCTGGGACAAGACTCCAGAAACTCCAGTGATATGTTAGCCATGGCTTTGAGTGCTGGGTTAACCGCTGCTGGTTTAGAAGTGTGGTATTTGGGATTATGCCCCACACCTTGTGTAGCCTATCTGGCCAGCATCACCAATGCCATTGGGGGAATCATGATTTCCGCCAGCCACAATCCCCCAGAAGACAATGGAATTAAGATCTTTGATGCCCAGGGTGGAAAGTTATCTAAAGCCCTACAAGGCGAAATTGAGGCGGGATTACGAGGTCAATTATCCCCCGATTTGAACATAAATAATTGCGGCAGACATTATTCACGAACAGAGTTAATTAAAACATATAGCCAGTCTATCCAAACACCTTTAGCATCTGGACTGACTCTCCAAGGCATGAAGATTGTTTTAGATTTAGCTTGGGGTGCAGCGGTGGGTTTAGCACCTGCGGTATTTACAGAAATGGGTGCGGAGGTCATTTGTTTACATAATGAAGCTGATGGCGATCGCATTAATGTCAATTGCGGTTCTACACATTTGGATATTCTCCAAGCCGCTGTAGTCGCCAATCAAGCCGATATGGGTTTTGCTTTTGACGGCGATGCAGATCGGGTTTTAGCTGTGGATAATACGGGCAGATCCGTTAATGGTGATTACATTCTTTACCTTTGGGGTCGCCATTTACAACAAAAACAACAACTCCCAGATAATCTAATAGTTTCCACTGTTATGGCTAATTTAGGCTTTGAAAGAGCTTGGGAACAAATAGGTGGTAAATTAATTCGTACCGCTGTTGGTGATCAATATGTGCAAGCGGAAATGCAGAAAACTGGGGGAATGTTGGGAGGAGAACAATCGGGACATATCCTGTGTAGTCATTATGCCATGACTGGAGATGGTTTATTAACAGCTTTGCATATTGCAGCGGTGGTGAAAGAGGCTAATCTTTCTTTGGGAGAAATGGTAGATCAAAGTTTCCAAACCTATCCCCAAATCTTACGGAATGTGCGAGTATTAGATCGGGAACGACGGTTAGGATGGGAAAGTTGTCAACCTGTCCAACAAGCGATCGCTATTGCCGAAGTAGCAATGGGTGATCATGGTAGAATCCTAGTTCGGGCTTCGGGAACAGAACCCGTAATTAGAGTTATGGTAGAGGCCGCTAATGCTGAACTTGTCCACCATTGGACAAATGAATTAGTTGCAAAAGTTGAACAACACCTGGCTTAAACTTAAAATTTTGTTGCAAACCGCGACAGCCCGATGGGGTAATCGGTCTTTTGTGTCATACTGTCACGGTAGAATATAGATGTTTTCTTAAAATACAGGGAATCTTACATGACTCTTCGTCTTGGTGATACAGTACCTAACTTTACTCAAGCCTCTACTCATGGGGAAATTGACTTTTACGCCTGGGCTGGTGATAGCTGGGTGGTACTATTTTCTCATCCTGCTGACTTTACACCAGTTTGCACCACCGAACTCGGCACAGTTGCCAAACTCAAACCAGAATTTGATAAGCGCAATGTGAAAGCGATCGCTCTCAGCGTTGATGATGTAGAATCTCATAATGGCTGGGTTGGTGACATTGAAGAAACCCAAAGCACCACTCTCAATTACCCAATTTTGGCAGATCCAGATCGTAAGGTTTCTGAACTTTATGATATGATTCACCCCAACGCAGCGGCTACTGTTACTGTGCGTTCCGTGTTTGTCATTGACAACAACAAAAAACTGCGTCTGACTTTCACCTATCCTCCCAGCACTGGCCGCAACTTTGATGAAATCTTGCGCGTCATTGATTCTCTGCAATTAACTGATAATTACAGTGTTGCTACTCCCGCAGACTGGAAAGATGGTGAAGATGTGGTGATTGTCCCTTCTTTGAAAGATCCTGAAGTCCTCAAAGCTAAGTTCCCTAAAGGTTATGCAGAAATTAAACCTTATTTGCGGATGACTCCTCAACCTAACAAATAGGTTTCCATAACAGTAAATATTTCATTGTCGGGTGGGTTAGCAACGGTGTAACCCACCATTACTTGTTTTATTGTATAATAGACAAGTTAGTTATTAGGCTCTGATATTTGCCTATTTAAAAACTTTATTACTAATCTATTTATCAGATTAAGTGCCTCTAATTCATTTTTTATTTTCTCATTGTATTCATTTTCATCTATATTAATTTCAGTAAATTTTGTATTCGATAATAAAGTTATATAATTTGTTGCATCTGGTAATAAATAATTAATATAAATCCCTTTTCTATCCTTCTCAATTACAAAATTTCTGGAATAACATTCATCCTCTATACGTTTTGATAATGCTGTTTTTGTGAAAATATCTTCAATCAATAAAGCCATTGATTCAGTAATTTCTTGATGATTATACTTATCTGTTATCTTATTTGACTTTGAAACATAAGGATATAACTCGGCTTTATGATCATATTGAATAGGTAAAATAATAAAGCCATTTGAAGCTAACTCCGCTATTTTTTTAAATGGAATTTGTGAATTATATGGAGTTAATAAAATTCCTTGATATTTAATTTTTAGTTTACTAGGTAAATGATTAGATATCTCATTTTGTAAAATTTCTTTCAATTTTAAAATTTGTTCAATTCCATTTTCTAAAGAGTTGTGATTCTTCCCTTTCATTTCAATAATTGTGCAAATACAAGAATTAGAATCAAGATAAAGAGACATATAATCTGGACGCTTTAAGGCTTGATTTCTAATAAGAGGATCATTTCTTCTATCTATTTCAAACAAAATACATATAGCTTGATTTTCAGAATCTAAAGTTATCCGAAAATGTACTCCACTTTCTTTAGGAACGCTTCTTCCTGGTACTGTACAGAAAACTAGGAGATTTTCTAGAAAGTTAAAATTTTGCCAATCAAGTTTATCTTTTTTGTCTTTGAGAATTTGAGCAGGATTATTCTTCTGTTTCATCTGCTTTTTCTTGTCCTGCTTCATAAATTTCAAAAAACTTTTGTTGTATATCTACAGAAACATCACTTAAAGTATCCCATCTTATACCATAATCTGGATCATTTAATGAAACTAATTTATTATCTTTCATTTCATAAGCACTAACTTTATCCTTATGTAAAAATGCTCTTTCGTCTTGAAGGTATAAAGATGAAGATTGACGTTTTAATATTTCATGATTTTCATGATTACCATTAACTAAATTATTCAAATGTGCCATAACATAAGGACTATGGGTTGTGAGTAAAATTCTCACACCAAGATTAACAAGAATAGATAATGCTTCCAGCAGCTTTGCTTGTGATTCTGGGTGTAAGTTCATCTCTGGTTCATCTATTACCAGAAAATCACCTTTACTTGCACGATATCTTAAATATAACAGTAATGGTGCAAGTTGCCTGATAGAAGATGAAGCATTATATAGATCAATTTCTAAACCTTTTTTAACTAAAACTTTTATTTCTTTTCCACCTAGCTTAGTAGGTTTTAAATTAGTTTTATTTTTGTTTTGTAGCTGTTTTTCAATCTCATCTGCTAATTTCTGAAATTCGTTTTTATTGCTTGAATTAATCTTGGTTGTTTCTTGAAGTTCTATTTCAGATAGAAAATCTAAAAAATCTTCTACTGGTTGTGGATAACGGATATCTATTGCTATTAGCGGTTGAGGTAAGCCAAATTTCTCTTCAGAGGTACTGTTGATAAATGACTCTCTTTGTTTTTGTTTAAGAATTCTATATCTTTTAGTTTCCAATATTTTATATATATTTATAAACGCATTTCGTTCAGCAGGAAATGGAAAAATATTAGAAAAAAGCACTTCTGCAACACTAGAGATAAATCTATTGGTGATAAATCTATTGGTAAAATGTAATGTTTGATTTTTACTTAGTTCTTCATTTTTAGGTTGAATTTCAAAGAATAAAACATCCTCTTTACGAGTAAGTTTAAGAGAAATTTCATCTGTCAGAGGAATAGCATCTTTATGAATTAATTGATTGATAGCATCTTCTACTTCTTGTTGAGAAATTATCATTTCAAATGATGTTGTCGAGAAAAGTTTACGACTTGAATCCTGAAAAAATTGTTGTACACCAAAATATTTGTCTTCTCCAAAACGTTTTGCTGTTTTTTCAATATCTCTGATAAAAAAATCAAGCAAGTTATGATCTATTTTAAGCGACCACCTATCGTGTTCTTCGGGCTTAAGTTCTAGTTCTGATTTATTATCACGTCGTAAGCTTAGACTGCTTCTAGCACGCTGCCACAAACCGTAGGTAGAATAGGCAATATAGGTTTTATTTGAATTATTCAGTCCAATAATTACTGTTAAAGGACGCAAATCTAACTCTGTTTCTTGAATACTACCTAAGTTTGAGAATTTGATTTTCATTTTTCGCCTATATTCCAAATAGAAAATACCATTTTAGTATTAACAGCCTTCATGCAGCATCTCCCGTGTAAAATGAGGTGCATTTAATGGAATCGGATTTTGCTGCATTCGTGAAATTAGAGATTTGAGAAAACGTTGTTTACTTTCTACATCTGAAATGGGAGGTGAAACAACAGAACTTGATTGGATGAGTAATTCCACCTCAGAACCTTCAGGTAAATTACAGGCTGTTTCCAAAATGAATGTGCCGTTACGATAGATTGCTTTTAGTGTAGGGGGCATAATAGAAAACTTCATAATTTAATTATTGTAGAGCAAGTTAAGCCAATAATCAGAATCACCCATCAATTAACAAGTTAATATTGCATTCAAACACAACCATTTCTCTCCTACCTATCACATTGTCCCTAGCAGTAATAGAATAATAACGATATCCTTGTAAAGCCTACCAGGAACAAAAGGTAGAGGTTAAGTAGCAGATTTGACAGAATTGGATCGCCAAAACTCTGTATCCAGAAGACATTAGTAGCATTTTAGAAATTAGCAAGATTTTTATGGTTTCCCAAATTCGTTTTTTGATGTGCGCTCCTGACCATTATGATGTGGATTATGTGATTAATCCTTGGATGGAAGGGAATATTCATAAGTCCTCACGCGATCGCGCCGTAGAGCAATGGAATAAATTATACAATGTCATTAAAAATCACGCCATTGTTGATTTAGTGCCTCCCGAAAAAGGCTGGCCTGATATGGTATTCAGTGCCAATGCGGGTTTAGTCCTTGGTGAAAACGTTGTTCTTAGCCGCTTTTTGCATAAAGAACGCCAAGGTGAAGAACCGTATTTTCAACAGTGGTTTGAACAAAATAGTTTTAATGTTTACACTCTTCCCAAAGACCTCCCCTTTGAAGGCGCTGGTGATGCGCTATTAGACCGAGAAGGACGCTGGTTATGGGCTGGATATGGTTTTCGGTCAGAATTAGATTCTCACCCCTACCTGGCTAAATGGCTGGACATTGAGGTGATTTCTCTGCGGTTGATGGATGAGCGTTTTTATCACCTGGATACCTGCTTTTGTCCTTTGGCAAATGGTTATTTGCTGTATTATCCTGGCGCGTTTGATTCCTACTCTAACCGCGTGATTGAAATGCGCGTCGCACCGGAAAAGCGGATTGCTATTGAAGAAGCTGATGCTGTTAACTTTGCTTGTAATGCGGTGAATGTTGATAGCATCGTGATTATGAACAAAGCTAGTGAGAGTTTAAAATCACGATTGTCTGAAGTTGGTTTTCAAGTCATTGAAACGCCTTTAACAGAATTTCTCAAAGCCGGTGGGGCGGCTAAATGCTTGACTTTGCGGGTAACAGAACCTATTGGCGAGGAAATTCACGCTAATGTATCTGTAGAAAGTCGTGTCATTCGCATGGAAGGACACTTGCTAGATGCAGGTTTGATTAACCGCGCTTTAGATTTGATTGTAGAAATGGGGGGAAGTTTCCAAGTTCTCAAATTCAACTTGGGAGAACAACGTCAAAGTACATCTGCGGCGGAAGTCAGGGTATCTGCACCATCTCACGATGTAATGGAAGAAATTATCTCTCAGTTGATTGATTTGGGTGCGGTTGATTTACCCCAAGATGAGCGCGATTCTAAGTTAGAACCTGTGATTCAAGCGGGTGTAGCTCCTGATGATTTCTATGTCAGCACGATTTATCCCACTGAAGTCAGGGTAAATGGAGAATGGCTGAAGGTGCAAAATCAACGCATGGATGGGGCGATCGCTATTTCCACAACTGCTAATGGTATAGTAGCAAAATGCAAACTCCTCCGGGATTTAGAAATCGGCGACAAAGTAGTTGTAGATGTATTGGGTATTCGCACCGTCCGCAAAGCCGAATCACGCGAACAACGCAATTCTCAAGAATTCAGCTTTATGTCTTCTGGAGTTTCCAGCGAGAGACGAGTGGAATTAGTCGTGGAACAGGTGGCTTGGGAATTACGTAAAATTAAGGATAGCGGTGGTAAAGTAGTTGTTACGGCAGGTCCTGTGGTGATTCACACAGGTGGGGGTGAACATCTCTGTCGCTTAGTGCGAGAAGGCTATGTACAGGGTCTTTTGGGTGGAAATGCGATCGCTGTTCATGATATGGAACAAAACCTGCTGGGAACATCCCTGGGTGTGGACATGAAGCGGGGTGTAGCTGTCCGGGGTGGACATAGGCATCATTTAAAAGTAATTAATACTATCCGCCGTTTTGGTAGCATTGCTAAAGCTGTGGAAGCGGGAGTGGTGAAAAGTGGGGTGATGTATGAATGTGTGAAAAATAACATCCCCTTTTCCCTCGCTGGTTCAATTCGGGATGATGGTCCGTTACCAGATACCCAAATGAACTTGATTTTAGCACAACAGGAGTATTCTAAAATCATTGAAGGTGCAGACATGATTTTGATGCTGTCTTCCATGCTGCATTCTATTGGGGTGGGAAATATGACTCCGGCTGGTGTGAAGATGGTTTGTGTGGACATTAACCCGGCTGTGGTGACAAAATTGAGCGATCGCGGTTCAATAGAATCTGTAGGTGTGGTGACTGATGTGGGTTTGTTCCTCAGTCTGTTAACTCAGCAATTGGATAAGTTAACAAGTCCTTATGTTGCTAATGTAGGTTAAGAAATATCTCACGCAAAGGCGCAAAGACGCAAAGGGTTTTTCTGGGCGTTTTTGTGTCTTTGGTTTGGAAGTTTTTTTCACGCTCCAGGCGCAGAGGACACAGAGAAATATAATATAAGCAGTACCATTTATTCCTGTACTCACTATCAAAGCTAAGGTATTATTGGAATTGGAGAAAGAAAAAAATCATAATTTTCATTTACAAGATTTACCTTCTCAATTTGAATATCCGTTAATTATGGAGGTATAATGGGGGGATTAGCGGGTTTTTCCTATCGAGAAGAGTTAAAAATAGAATTATGGGAAAAATACAAATAATTGATTCTAATCAATCCTACACCTTTGCTGATTATTTCAAATTGAATTATGAACCAGATGAAATTATAGAATATTTTGGCTATAGCTTTCAATCACAATCTCTTACCTTACCCACAACTCAACAAAACTTAGAAAGATTAACAGACCTAAAAAATCGTATTGAAGAAAGTTTACCCTATATTAGTTTAACCAGTGAAACCGCCAGGAGAGAATTTTTAATTGCTCCTGTAATTATGGAACTAATTCACTATACCCATGCTAAAGTTAAAGTAGAGTATGGGTTGAATATCAATAATCAATTAAAAGGAGTTGTTGATTATTATATTAAAGCTGACAATCAATTATTAGTTATTGAAGCTAAAAATGCCGATTTAGAAAGAGGAATTGTCCAATTAGCTGTAGAATTAATTGCCTTTGATAATTGGTCTATTATTGATCATCCTATCCTCTATGGTGCAGTTTCTATTGGTAATATTTGGCAATTTGTAATTTTACATCGTGAATCAAAACAAATTACTCAAGATCTAAACCTTTATCGTGTACCCAATGATTTAGAAACTTTAATGAAAATTTTAGTAGCTTTAATGAAAAATTTATAATTATCAAGTAGGTTGGGTTTTGCAACCCAACCCCACAAATTATTAGTTCTGATGATCTTGTTGATTTAACCAAGTGACTAAATCAGCAACTTCCGAAATATTAAACAACGCCGCACCTAAATTTTCTAACTGTTCAACAGGTAAACCTTTGACTTTTTCAACTATTAAAGAATCAATTTCCCCAAACCGTTGATTAAGTAAACGTAGACAAAATTTAACTTCTCCTCTTTGTTCTCCAATTCTTTCTCCCTTCTGCAAAATGTCCTGATAAATGACTGATTCTTGCATAATATCCTCACTTAACAATTGACGAATAAAGTCTTTCTCAAACCGCAAACCTGCTAAAATCTCTGTGTAAGCTGCAATATCCTGTTTAGTCTCCCTATCTGCAATTTTAGCAACATTATTGGCAATCTGGGATAATAGGCTTTGAGGTGAATTTGTCTGTGTTAATGGTGCTAATGGTAATAATGCCAGATTATTGAGAAATAAATCTGAATCTTGTTCCCACATTCTGATTACACGATAACGGTGTCTGGTTGTTTCGTTAACATATTCTTCAGTAAAAACAATTGGATCATTTGTTTCTTGCAAGAAAATCACGACTTGAGTAACAGGAACTTGATATGTACGGATTAATCTCAGAGGATGTTTGAAAAGTATCAGAATTAATCGAGATCCCCC
>NZ_VIKY01000280.1:0-5607 GCF_009711925.1 Dolichospermum sp. UHCC 0352
CCAAATGCTTCGCCCGTACAGTTGTCAGTTGTTTGTTATTAATTAATGGTGACAAATGACTGAATTTAAACTTATACTGTAGTCAATTTTAGTAAATTTTTTTCTACTAATAATTCGGCAATTTGCACTGCATTTAAAGCTGCACCTTTACGAATTTGATCGCCACATAGCCACAATTCTAAACCGCAAGCATGAGAAATATCCTGACGAATTCTGCCTACTAAAACCTCATCTTTACCACTGGCATCTATGGGCATAGGGAAATAATTTGCTTGCCAATCTTCCACTAATTTAACACCAGGTGATTTTCTTAAAATTTCTCTGGCCTCATCTGGATCAAAAGGTGTTTCAAACTCTAGATTAATCGCCTCAGAATGGGCGCGGAGGACGGGAACCCGTACACAAGTCGCGGTAATTCTGATTTCTTGACTACCAAAGATTTTGCGGGTTTCGTTCACCATTTTCATTTCTTCCTCACAATATCCCCAAGCTGTCATCGGAGAATTATGGGTAAATAAATTAAATGCCAATGGGTAAGGTAAAACTTCCGCTACAGGTTGCTTTCCTTGTAGTATAGCGTCACTTTGGATTTTTACTTCCTCCATGGCCTGAGCGCCAGCACCACTAGCAGATTGATAGGTAGCTGCTACAATCCTTTTAACTGGTTTGACTTGATGTAAAGGCCACACTGCCAAGGACATAAGAATCGTTGTACAGTTGGGATTGGCAATAATTCCTTTGTGAGTAAATGCGGCTTGGGGATTTACTTCTGGAACTACCAAGGGGACATCCGGGTTCATCCGAAAGGCGCTGGAATTATCAATTACCACTGCTCCTTTTTGCACAGCTATCCCAGCCCATATTTTGGAGATGCTACCCCCAGCACTAGCTAAGACTATATCTATATTTTCTAAACTGCGATCGCTCACAGCTTCAACTGGGATATCTTCCCCTTTGAATCTGAGTGTTTTTCCCGCACTGCGTTCTGATGCCAACAATTTTAAATCAGCTAGGGGAAAATTTCGACTTTCTAGTAATTCCAGCAACTCCGTACCTACAGCACCAGTTGCACCCAAAATAGCTACACGATAGGACTTAGACAAACTCGACTCCTCCTTTAAGAGGTAATTAGCACTTTTTTTTTCGGACAACTTAAAAATTAAATGTTTCTGTCGTTCCGCTCAACAGCAGATTTTAAATAGTAAAATTTGCATATTTTTGTGATTATATCTCAGTTTTTGATGGTTATTAAGGAATTTGAGACTTTGTTATTCATATGGCAAAATTAACTGATACCATGGTCTACAGCAATTTAAGTTATAGCGATCAAATATATTTATATACTATCGTATAATATTCTATTATACGGCAAACTGCAAAAAAAAAGAAAAAGAAGCGCGATTAATATTTTAGGTATTTTTAAGAAGCCCGATCTGTAAAGTTATGTTACCGGAGTTAAGGCTACCATTGAAGAATACCATCAAGTGTTTTGTCCCTGACTTTTAGCAGTATACTGGATATCTCCCTAAGGAGATTCATAAGCATTTTTAGCTGAATGATAGCTAGTCAGTGGATAATCACGTCTTGAAGACAGCGTGTAAGCTGAAGTCGGGATAACTGAATCCCCATTGGTGTCAACTTAACGCAAAACCCCATCCGGCAAGGAACTCAAGCTCCTTGCTGATAATAAAAGTTATCTTTTGATGACTAAACACTAGGCAAATTTATTAGTCCGTTAAAACGGACTTGAGCCATGAGACAGGGAATTTATTCCCTGACGGTTGTGGAAGGTAACAGATAAGCCATTTTTAGTTTAAGTTGACACCAATGCCCAATCCCATATCCCCGTTGAAGTAAGAAGTAAATGTCTAGACTTGTCTAGTATTTAGATAGCAGATTAAAATACCAGAAAACAAGAAATAAAGCATGAAAGTTACCCAGGAAAAACTCCCCGCTAGTCAAATTGGTTTAGAAATAGAAATTACATCGGAAATTACCACACAAAAATACGAGCAAGTCCTGAGAAATTTAACTAAGACCGTAAATATTCCTGGGTTTCGTAAAGGCAAAGTACCCCGGCAAATATTAATACAACGTATCGGTACTACTCGCGTTAAGGCAACTGCCCTAGAAGAAATCATTCAAGAAGGGATTGAGCAAGCAATTAAACAAGAAGCAATTACCGCTCTTGGTCAGCCCCAATTACGCTCTTCCTTTGATGATTTGATTAATAGTTATGAACCAGGAAAACCCCTGACTTTTGCGGTGGCTGTGGATGTAATTCCAGAAATCAAGTTAAACCAATACACTGGTTTAGAAGCCAAAGCGGAGGAAATTAAATATGATCCTACCCAGGTAGATACCGTTATTGAAGCCCAAAGAGAAAAGTTAGGAACTTTAGTCCCTGTAGAAGGACGGGCTACGGAAATCGGTGATATGGCAGTAATTGACTTTAAGGGTGTAATTGCTAAAACTGAAGGTGATGATCCTGACAGTGAACCCAAACCAATTCCTGGTGGAGAAGGAACTGATTTTCAAGTTGAGTTACAAGAAGATAAGTTTATTCCCGGTTTTGTGTTGGGGATAGTGGGTATGAACCCTGGGGAAACAAAAGAGGTATCTGCTCAATTCCCAGATCCTTATGGTAACGAAGAATTATCTGGTAAAGCGGCTCTGTTTACCATCACGCTTAAAGAAATTAAAGTTAAAGAATTGCCAGAGTTGGATGACGATTTTGCTCAAGAAGTCAGTGACTTTGAGACATTAGAGGAATTGCGGGCATCATTGACCCAGCGGTATGAAAAAGAAGCGGCAGATAAAACCAGAAATAATCAGCAAGAAGCTTTATTAACAGAATTGCTTAATCATGTCGAAATAGACTTGCCAACAACATTAATTGATCAAGAAGTTGATGCTATGCTGTCACAAACAGCAATGAAGTTGTCTGAGCAGGGAATAGATGTGAAAAAGCTATTTACCCAGGAAATTATTCCCCAATTACGGGATAGATCCAAACCTGAAGCTATAGAACGTCTTAAACGGACTCTATCTTTGCAAGAAATTGGTAAACGCGAATCTATTGAAGTTGCAGCCGCAGAAGTGGAAGCTAGAGTCACAGAATTGCTGACAGAGTATGCTGATCAAGATTTGGATGAAAAGAGATTACGTGGAGTTGTTCAAGAAGAACTTCTCACCACAAAGATTGTTGATTGGTTACTAGAACGTTCTTCTGTGGAACTAGTAGCAGAAGGGTCTTTAACTCCTCCAGAAGAACCAGATTCAGAAGCAGAAGCCGCTGAAGCAATTCAGGAAGAAGAAACCAGTAATCCTGAGTAATGGGTCATGGGTCATGGGTCATGGGTCATGGGTCATGGGTAAAAGTTCTTTCTTTTACTCTTGCCCCTGCCTCCTGCCTCCTGCCTCCTGCGCCCTGAATTTTGCCATATAAGGCATAATGGTTAACAGTTCACAATTTCATTTCATTTATTGTTAAATATTCTAGATTATGCTTGTATCGCAGTCAGGAAATTACCCCATCAACAGCTTGAGTCCTATCGGGGCTAGTGGCAATTTAAGCACCTCTAGCAACATTGTACCGATGGTTGTAGAACAGTCGGGGATGGGAGAAAGGGCATTTGATATCTACTCCCGCTTACTGCGCGAGCGGATTATTTTTTTGGGAACACCGATAGATGATGTTGTCGCTAATTCTATTGTTGCCCAATTACTTTTCCTCGATTCTGAGGACGCGGAAAAGGATATTCAATTGTACATTAATTCTCCTGGTGGCTCTGTCTACGCGGGTATGGCAATCTATGATACAATTCAACAAATACGTCCCGATGTTGTAACTATCTGTTTTGGACTAGCCGCAAGCATGGGGGCTTTTTTATTAACATCTGGAACTGCCGGAAAGCGGATGTCTTTACCTGACTCCCGGATTATGATTCACCAACCCCTGGGTGGCGCTCAAGGGCAGGCTATTGACATTGAAATTCAAGCGCGAGAAATCCTTTACATCAAGGGTGAATTAAATCAATTAATGTCTAAACATACTGGTCAACCCTTAGACAGAATTGAAACTGATACCGAGCGCGACTTTTTCATGTCAGCAGAAGAGGCGAAGAATTATGGTTTGATTGATCAGGTCATTTCTCGACAAAATCTGCCCACAGCAGGGTAAATCGTCATCATTCTGAAATAAGAGGCTGATATGTCTAAGTACGACTCCCATTTAAAATGTTCATTTTGTGGTAAGTCTCAAGAGCAAGTCCGTAAATTAATCGCAGGTCCGGGAGTCTACATCTGCGATGAATGCGTTGACTTGTGTAATGAAATCCTTGATGAGGAGTTGCTGGATACTAATACTGCGGCAGCATCACAACCAACTCAAAAGTCAGAACCAGCGGAAAAACGGCGGACACGTTCGTCTAATCTCTCATTTAATCAAATTCCTAAACCGAGGGAGATTAAAAATTATTTAGACGAACACGTGATCGGCCAAGATGAAGCTAAAAAAGTGCTATCTGTCGCTGTTTACAATCACTACAAACGGTTGGCTATTCTTCAGGCTAAAGGCAGTGCCAAAGTTGAGGCTGATGATGCTATAGAACTACAAAAGTCCAATATTTTACTTATTGGTCCGACTGGTTGCGGTAAGACTTTATTGGCACAAACTCTCGCTAAAATTCTGGATGTCCCCTTTGCTGTGGCTGATGCTACAACCCTAACTGAAGCGGGGTATGTGGGGGAAGATGTGGAAAATATCTTGTTGCGTTTGTTGCAGGTGGCGGATTTGGATGTGGAAGAGGCTCAACGGGGTATTATCTACATTGATGAAATTGATAAAATCGCCCGCAAGAGTGAAAATCCCTCGATTACCAGGGATGTTTCTGGAGAAGGGGTACAACAGGCTTTACTGAAAATGTTGGAGGGGACTGTTGCTAATGTTCCCCCTCAAGGCGGACGTAAGCACCCGTATCAAGATTGTATCCAAATTGATACGAGTAATATTTTGTTTGTCTGTGGTGGGGCTTTTGTCGGTTTGGAAAAGGTTGTAGATCAGAGAGTTGGTAAAAAGTCAATCGGCTTTGTCCAACCAGGAGATGTGCAAACTAAGGAAAAACGCGCTGCTGATACATTGCGTCATTTGCAACCGGATGATTTGGTGAAATTTGGCATGATTCCTGAGTTTATTGGGCGGATTCCCATGGTGGCTGTGGTAGATCCTCTGGATGAGGACGCGCTGATGGCAATTCTGACTGAACCACGCAGCGCTTTGGTGAAGCAGTACCAAAAACTGCTGAATATGGACAATGTCCAGTTAGATTTTAAACCAGATGCGTTGCGAGCGATCGCTCAAGAGGCTTATCGGCGAAAAACTGGAGCGCGGGCTTTACGCGGTATTGTGGAAGAGTTGATGCTGGATGTAATGTATGAGTTACCTTCTCGTAAGGATGTGACTCGCTGTACTATTACTAAGGAAATGGTGGAAAAACGTTCTACTGCGGAACTGATAGTACATCCTTCTTCTTTACCTAAACCAGAGTCGGCTTAATTGTCAGTTGTCAATTGTCAGTTGTCAGTAGGGGCGAAGCATTTGGAAGA
>NZ_VIKY01000281.1:0-14073 GCF_009711925.1 Dolichospermum sp. UHCC 0352
TGTGACAGTTTGGGGTGCGGAATGTGGGTTTTATCTTTAATTTCACCCTGCAATTTATGAGAATCCAATAATTGTTTTAAAAGAGTTTCTGCTGCTATGGCTGATAATCCAGGTACTTTAGCTAATGCTGATAAGTCAAATCTAATTAACGGAAAGTTTAACGACGGCTGGGGCTTGCTAAATATGCCATATTTAAATGTAGCAGCCATTTTCAATAATAATTTTTCTGAATCTTTACAACCATCTTCCATACGGGTTTCTAATTCAGCTTCTAAATCAGCAAATGTAGGCGGTTGATTAGTCCATGTTGATTGTTGTTTCTGAAATATTCCTCTATTTTCGTAACAGCTTATAAAACAGTTCAACAGTAACCCCTGCTGATTATCTCCCATTTTTAAGGATTTTCTCAGGATTGATGAAACTGCTGATGTAAAGAGTACCCATAATTAAATCCTCAAAATAGGTGACAGTAGACAGGTGACAGGTAACAGTAAAAAGAGTTTTAGAAAGGTTTTTGTATCAAGTATAAATTTCTCAATTTGCTTCTTGATAACGTCCAACTTTATCAGCAACTTGGGGCAAACATCGAGAATAAAGACTACAACCATCACAGCGTTTTGTTTTGACAGCTTTTGGCATAGCACCTGTAAACAGTAAGGTTTGGATAGCTTCAATAGTAGCAATGGTAATACCTCGTAATTCTGGGGTAATTTCTACTAACTTCCGTTGATGAGTTTGAGCATAATAGATATAGCCAGTATTGATATTTTTTCCTGTCATTTCCTCCAAACACAAAGCTTGAGCGCAAACTTGTAATTCATCATTATCCCATTCTCCCCTGCGTCCTCTTTTATATTCAATAGGGTAAAATTCGCCATTTTCAAACTCAATTAAGTCAGATTTACCGATAAGTTTATATTGATCTGATTTGAGATAAATCGCCCGTATTTGGTAAGTTTCCTCACGGTTTTGTTCTCCGACTGTGTGAACTCGTTCATGTAAACTTGTACCCTCAATAGTATATTGATTATCAATGAATTCACCTGCACAATGAATCAACCAACAACGATGAGGGCAATAGGAATATTGGTTTAAAGAAGCGATACTAACGTAATCATCATCAGAGGTGACAGGTGACAGGTGACAGGTGACAGTAGGAAGAGAGTTAGTTAGTTCGTTTTGAAACATAATTAATTAAAAGTGGTAAAAATTGATAGGGGGAAGAAAGTTATTTATGGTGTATTTAAGATTTTCAAACGAAGAGAAGTGAGCATTTTACTAATTTCTATAATCAGCGATAATGTAGGATTTGTTTGTTCTGAAGTTAGATAATTTAATCTAACAGCAAGCATTAAAAAAGTTTCTGTTTCCATTAATGAACCCTTAGCTATAGATAAAAAATGTGCAAAATCGTTTTTAGTTGTTCCTCGTGCATGACCTTCGGCAATATTAGCTGGAACAGATGCAGCAGCGCGAGTAATTTGTGAAGTAAGACGATAAATTTCTGTATTTGGAAATCTAGCAGCTAATTGATAGATATTCACTACCATATCCATTGATTTTTGCCACACAATTAAATCTCGATGTGATTCAATCTTCATAAATAACTCCTCTTCCCTTATTTACTTTTGCCTCTAACCTATTAACTCTCCCTCTTACCTTCTTTCCTCTTCCCTGTCACCTTATTACTATCACCTGTCACCTCTTCCCTGTCACCTTATTACTATCACCTGTCACCTGTTCCCTGTCACCTTACTACTATCACCTGTCACCTGTTCCCTGTCACCTGTCACCTGTTCCCTGTCACCTGTCACCTGTTCCCTGTCACCTGTTCCCTGTCACCTGTCACCTGTTCCCTGTCACCTGTCACCTGTTCCCTGTCACCTGTTCCCTGTCACCTGTCACCTGTTCCCTGTCACCTGTCACCTGTTCCCTGTCACCTGTTCCCTGTCACCTGTCACCTGTTCCCTGTCACCTGTCACCTGTTCCCTGTCACCTGTTCCCTGTCACCTGTCACCTGTTCCCTGTCACCTGTCACCTGTCACCTGTTCCCTGTCACCTGTTCCCTGTCACCTCTTCCCTGTCAGCTTCTCCTCACCATTCCCATTCCCATAGTTGTTTTTCTACCAACACCAGCATATAAAGCAAAATCAGCTAAGGCGTTAATTTGCTTAATTGCCGTTGTTTCTACATTGCCAAGAATGCGATAACTAATTTCACCTAAACAACCAATAAATTTGTTGTCATAGTTGCTAATAACTTCAGTATTGATATTAAAAGCACTAGCATAAATTGATTCAAAAGAAATATTGGTTAATTCAATACCGCTATATTTATGCCACCGATTTAGTAGACTATTGAAAACAGACTCCCTTGTTGGTAAAACATTATCAAATTCACCTTGACGAAAAGCTACAGGTGTAGAAAAGATGAAATTAAGATTGCGTTCTTTCTCACTTGCTTGTTGATAAAGTTGATGATAATTACAAGCATTTGCCCAAGGTTGATTAGATTGGGGTGTACCTTGAATGCTGGTAATATATAAGTTGGCTGAACCTAAGTGCCAAGGTTGTTTGGGGTTTATATTTAACCATAAAGGTGTGAGTTGACTAAATAAATTGTCATTTAATAAAGAAATACGCCACCAACAAGAAGTACCAGCAGGAATAGAGTTTTGATAGGCATATTGTAAGGTATAAGATTGGGTTTTATGTTTGTTTTCTACCTGCAATGGGGAGAGAGTAAAGGCTTTATCGGCGTTTGATTCGTGTAAATAGTCTCCTAATTTTCTATCAACAGAACTCACTAGGTTAAGAAATAAGGCGTGGTAATGTCTACCTGTGAGAAAATTGGGGTAAATTGGAGATTGGGGGACGATGTTAAGGATGAGACTATGGGGCATAATTTTTGCAGTGTGGCACAATTTGTAAATAGATAATGAAAACTAAGAAAGATTCAGACTATAGAACGTATAAAGTAATTAACATTGAATAAAGAGTAAGACAAATGACAGTTGATAATTATCTTGAAGCAACAGCACTTAGTAAAAAGTTAGAAACCAGTTTACCAATTAAAGTTAAGGTGGCAAAAGAATTATTGAAAATGCTGAAGACAAGAGGAGACATAATAAATCCAGAGAAAGAATTTGAAGTTGATTGGGTAGCTTATTCTGGGGATGAAGGTGGGATTATGTGCCGATTAGTCAGCAAGAACGATAATCCCGAAGATGAAGATAAAGCACTATATATAGTGTCTATTACCCATCTCAAAATAGATCCAGATCATCCTCATGCTGAAGAAATAGCAACTTATCAACGTGAGCGAAATCGCAAGTTAATGTTACAAAATCGTGGTAGTTTGATGACTGAATTAATGCCTTTACGCTCTCCTAAAACAAAGAAGAGCGGTAAAGGTTTTGGAAAATAATTAACTCCGAAAACGGTATTGCATTAACTTGGGAAGTTTTACATTTTTGATATCATCAAAATAGTAATATTCCCCTTGTATTTGCACATTTTGAATCAGACTTACTGGTGGCATATTTACCACATCATAGCTAATAACTTGATTAGTAAACATGACATCCAAAGGATTTAAAGGATGAGTGCAGGTAAATAAATCAGTTTTGATTTTTGGTTGTGGTAATTTCTCAACCGTAATTTCTGCTTTACTCATCCATTTACCTAAACGAATCCATTTAGGTAATTTGATCTCTTTTTGAGAAATTAGAAAGAACTCAAATTGACTTTCTGGTGCAATTTCCTTTGCTCTACCAAAACTGGGAATATTCTTTTGGGTTTTTTCCATTTCTACATGGTAGTTATTATTTGCATATTTCCATGTATTGAGAATAGATGAATGCCTCAGAGATCGAGCCGGAGTTATATAGATTCCTTGTTCATTTAAAGGAGTTAAATGTGCTTCATATTTTGGTACTTGTTCGGGGCAGAAATAGCGATAGGAATCTTCTTCAGCAACGGTTGTTGAGTAGATTTGACTATCAACTAAACCAAGGGCATAACAGAGGGCGTAGTTATGAATTATTGCCTCTGTTTCGTATAGTCTGCCGATTTCACGGGTGGCAAAATAGAGGCTGTCATGTAGTTCTAATTGACAACGGTAGATAAACACCATTTTTGTTACTCCGCTTTAGCATTTTTACCTGCTTTTGGCTTTGCGGTTTTTGCTTCTTCAGATTTACCTTTAATATGCTTTTTAGCATAAGCCTTAGCTTCATCATTAGCTTGTTGTAAAAGTGATTTAATTCCTGCTTCGTTATTTGTGAGGTTTTTAACTTCATTGACTAGAGGTATAAAAGCATCACCAATTAAATCTGTATGCACAATAAATTCATCATTCATTAAATTCTCAATTGCACTTTTAGCCGATGTAATTACATCATCTTCATCTAAAGGATCTGGGGATTTGAGGGTATTATTAGCCTTCATTTGATCGTATATGGCTTGAGTCCACCGCAGGTTACTGGTAATTTCTCCATCAGCAAAAATCACACCGACTAATTCATTCCTAACGCGACCTGTGCGGGTTGTTTGTGCGCCATAATGACGAGTTCTGAGAATGTTATTAAAAACATAAAGAAAACTAGCTTCTGTGGGGTCTTTCAGTGTTACAATACTAGGAAAGAAAACTTGTGGTCTAATGTGATCTTGTTGATTAATTCTGCTAGTAACTTCACCAGCTTTAGAACCACTTTCTCCTTTAGAAGCCATTGTACCATTTTCAAAAGGAGCATTCAGAGTAAAGGTTTCATGAGATTCATCAAAAGCTGTAATTGAAAATGCCGTATCTACCACTACTTTTGATTTTTCTGAACCAGAATCACCAATAGCAAAACCGTAAATTATACAATCAGGATTATCCATTGCAAAAGATACGTTATATTCACATTCTTCTGCTGTCATGAATTCATATTTACGGAGTAATTCTCTACCTACTAATCTTTCTGGTGTTGACTGTTTACGTTTGAACATTGAAAGACGGCTAATGGTATTTTTATCTTTGACTCCAGCCCTTACCCGTGCTTTATTAAGTTCGCTATCTGTTTGAAATAAAGGATAAGATTCAGTAATGCGAACGGTGAGAAAGTGGGCATATTTTCCCATTGGTTTATAGGGAATTTCTGATTGAAATAATTTAGCGTCAACGGTTTTTAAAAGTGCCATGTTTTTCTCCAAAATGAAGTGCGGAATGTGGGTTGATAAAATTGTTGGTAATTGTTCGTTGGGGTAGGGGTTTAGCAATGCTAAACCCCTACGATTCATTGTCAGTATTTGCAGAGTTTTGAGAGTTTTCCTTATCATCTTCTAAACGGTAAAGAAATTCACAGGTATCTCGAATTAGATTCAATTGACGGCCTGCTAACCGGGCGCGATCGCTCTTAAAACACCCCTCAAAAACATCCTCTACAAAATACCTTGCAAACTCTAAAACAGCTTGTCTTTCTTCCTCCCTTTTACTCATAATCCAACGTCCTTCAGCAGTAGAAGAATGTACCCGATCCATGAGTTTAAAAACCTCTGCCGCTACAGTTGAAGTTAAAACTTCTCCACCAAACATACATAAATCTGCTTTGAGAATAATATCCGCAGCAATATCAATGGGTTTTAAAACAGCATTAGCTTTAGGATTAAACCTTTTATTAGCTCGATAAAAACGGCGATAAAGTTCCGTTAAATTTTTAGGATGATTCAAAGTTGATTTCTCTTCCACAATTAATTTCTCCTGAGTAGAATCAAATTTTGCATAAGGGTCAAAACAAGGGTAAAAATGATAGGTGTAAAGTTTGATTTTCTCAATTCTTGCTGTCTCAAGTTTTTGATTACGCACCCATTTATTCAGATAAGAAAAGACATGAAGAGGACTGGTTTCAAAATCCTTGGATAATTCTGTAAATTTACCCCAATTAGCATCATAGCCAGTCTTACCTTGCTTTGCATTAACATCTAAATGGATAGCGTAAGCAGCAGTTAGAACATTTAAAGGTGCAGGATATTCAATACCGGACTCTTCCCAACCTTCAAGAATATAATCAAGTCTGAATCTATCTCTTTTTACCAAAGTTCTAAAAGCATGAGGCGCACTATCCAGAAATACCGTTTCTTCAAATTCTGCACCATCATTAAATGGGGGAATAGGAGACTCAGAAACCACAGTTTTCACATCTAAAATCATCGGAAAAGCGAACGCTAACCAACTCGGCATTACCCAAGATTCTGTATCAGTGCTATCCCTTCCAGGAGGTAAAGCCATGAAATAAAAAGTTAAAGGTTGATCTTCTGGATAAGAAAGTTTAAAAGTGCGATCTTTTTCACTATCTAAATTCTCATCAATTAAGAAACTATCCACACATTGATAATTTTCTTTGGTTAAATCAACCTGTAAATCTTTACTAATGAAATGATTACGGATGCTAGTATCAAAACGAGTTTGAGCAATGTTCATGTAAGCTTTTTGTAAAAACTTATTAGTTTCTGGGGTAAAGTAATAAGTTGGATAAAAATAGAGATAGCGATATTTCCCATCTTCAAATCTTTTTCCTACAGCTTGAGTTTGATTCATGAGAATTTGTCTCAGCATCATTTCTACACCCGCAATACTAGAAATATTGCGTTTAGCGTTAGAACCTCCTAACATTTGTTTATTTGTATAAACTTGAGGTGTAAATAAAACTGCTGATTCCATCTGTTCAGTGACAGTATAAGCTGAATGAGAAATTGAGCAAATTAATTGTTTACCTCTCCCTGATTTTTTCGCAGCATTATAATTAGTCAACTCATTGATAAAATTATCAATTTCCGTGGTGACAGATGTTAGTTTATTGGTATGAGGTAACATGACAACTCTTGATACCCACAACCTTAAATCATCCCAACCATCAGGTAATTGATACTGTGCCAGAATTGGGGAAATTAAATCTGTTAAGTAATAAATTACCTGTTGACAATTTTCGCGGACATCTTCAATACCTGGGTGTTTTTCTAAATATTTAGCCGCTAGATAATACCATTCATAAGGTACACCTCCTGTATTACCTTTGAGTTTTTGTTCTTTCAAACTTTCATTAATGCGTTGAATTTCTCGAACCTGCGGTAAATATTCTGTTAAATTCCAAAATTCCGCGACTTTGTGAGTTAAATCAAAATTTGGAACTTCTGGTAATTTTTTATCTTTCTTCCTTTCAGTTTCAATTTTATTAACTATTTCATCCCAAATTTTGCGAGTAATTAAATCACCAAATTCGGCAATTTGATCAATACGGATACTATCATCAAACTTAAAATCATAATCAGGAGATAAAACATTCTGTTTTTGGAACTTCACTAAATTCTCACTACGACTTTTAGCAACAGAAGGTTTATTAGTATTGAGAATGCGTAAAGTCGCATCTAAAGCAACTTGCATTAAACCTGGAGATTCAAAAAACAGGTTGTAATATTCAGCATATTTCATTCCTTTTCCATCTCTACCAAATCCCGTTTGTCTGAGTTTTAATTGACCAGAACAAAGGGATTTAATCTTATTAACTACCATATCTGGTAATATTTCTAGTGAGATAGGAGGAGCATCACGCAACGCTAGATAAATTACCCCTGTTGGTAGATATAACAAAGGTTGATAATATGTATTTTCAGCAGTATTTAAGTTAGTGTGAGCTTCAATTACTGCATTATTAACAACGTTGGTTAAAACGCCTCTATTTTCGGCAATGTGATGATAGGTAAATTTCAATTTACCATCACTGAGACTGTGGAGAATTTCATTAAGTCTCGTATTTTCTGCATCTTGGGGATGTTTGATAATTGAAGCGAGAGAATCAGCTAAACAGGTTAAATCACATAAACTGCGAATAGTTCGGTCTTTAAGAACAGGATTTAACCCAAATTCTGAAAAGTTCCAGTTAGTATCCCAGCGTCGTTGTGCATTATAAGCCATACACAACAAATCATCAATATATTCTTGATAAAGTTCGGGATTATCTGGATTGATAAATTTATCAAGTCCTAATTGTTTGACTTTTTCATCAATAATTTTGCGATGTTCATCTAAAGGTAACTTGCGACATTCTTCAGGTGCATCTGGGAATTTTTCAAAATCATGTAAAATAAAGCCAGCAATTACTAAACGTCGTTCTTTATCTTTGACTACTCTTTTAACTGTGGTATCCAGTTGTTCTAATCTTTGCTCAATTAAATTTGCTGGAAATAAGCCATTAAGTAAGTGTGTATTTAAAGATTGGTCAGCAGCATTATCACGTCTAACTTTTGTTTTACCTTCTGCTTCTCGTTTTTCGTCTATTTCATCAAAGAATTTACCACCTTTAGCAGTGACACCAATAGCTATTTTTAGCAAATTGGGTAATACATATTCGCTAAAATCTGCCATGACTTGATCATGAGGATTTTGCGATTGTATTGCTTCTTTTAATAACTTGAGTGTGAGTAATTGTCCTTTGGTTTCAATAGTTCTATCACTATCACTATCAAAACCAAAATCACTTGATGAGAAAACATCATCTGAGATTTCATCATTTGAATAGATTTCCGTTTCTAAAAGTGATAATTGTTGATGTTCATTTGCATCTTTACTTTTTTTAGGCATTGTGTTCTTCCAATGAAATTAAATAGGAGTTTATTTGTCTGACGTAAAGGGGATATTGCTTTAAAGCAAAATTAATTGCTTTAAAAACTTGATTTGGATCTATATCATCATATTGATAAATTAGGTGTTTTATGAATTCTGTTGATGATGCTAAATTTTGGGCTAATTCTGGTGTAATTGCTTGATATTTAGCAACTTCAATAAAAGATTCAAAATTAGTAGTAGAATTTCCATGATTTAATCTTGACAAAATATGGTGATTAATATCTATTGCGGTTTGAGTTATTAAATGTAAGAGTCTTTCTGCCAGAAGTTGTTGAGAATAATCAGCTAAAAAATTATCAAGGCTTAGAGAACGAAAATTTTCTAATGTCTTGTAATATTTTGTGATTAAGTTTGTTTTAGTCACAATTAGATAATTAATTTTCATGTTTTTATCCCAAATAGTGTTTATTCAAAGCCTTCTAGTAATTTAGCAATCTGTTCAGGATCAGGAAGTTGATTTTTTAGTTCTTGAGGTAATTGAGAAACTATCTGATAAGTGGCTACACCAATGGGTTTATTAGAATCTTTGAGTGCATATTCCACAATAGTTCTCTGTTTAGATTTACAAAGAATAATGCCAATAGAAGGATTTTCATCTGGTAACTTTACCGTGTTATCTAAAACAGATAGATAAAATTGCATTTTGCCAACATATTCAGGTAAAAATTTACCAATTTTTAATTCTATTGCCACCAAACACTTTAAACGGCGATGATATAATAGAATATCTATAAAATATTCTTCATCATCAACTTCTAAGCGATATTGACTACCAATAAAAGCAAATAAACCACCCATTTCTTGTAAGAATGGTTCAACTCTTGTCAAAATTGCTTGTTCTAGCTGTCTTTCGCTGTGTTCATCTGCTAATTCCAGAAAATCAAAAGTATATTCATCTTTAACAGCTAGTTTTAATTGGTTACGTATCTCTGTTGGAACTGTTTTATTAAAGTTAGTTTGATTGAGCAGAGTTTTTTGATATGTTTGATTTTCAATTTGGTGAATTAAAACATTTTTTGTCCAACCAAATTTACGAGTCATCTTAATATAAAATTCTCGTTCTAAATCATCTTTACATTTTTCTAAAATGACTACATTGTGAGTCCATCCAATTTCTGCCACCAATGGTGGCAGAATTTTCTGAGAGTGGTAAGTTAGGTAAAAATCTCGCATTCTCCAAATATTGCGAGTAGAAAAACCACTAATACCTGGAAACTCTGCTTGTAAGTCTTTTGCTAACTGTTCTACGACTGATTTACCCCAATTAACATTCTGTTGTCGGGTAACAATCATCTTGCCAATATCCCAGTAAAGGTTAATCATTTCTCGATTAACTGCTTTGAGAGCATCGTATTGGGCTGAACGAATTCGTTGTTGTACTTCCATAAGTAGATGTCTGTAATTATCAGAAATTGAATTATTCATGATGGAAATATTTCAACGAAGTGATTCTTTCTAGTAATGTTTATGGTTTAGTTATTTAGTATTTATTTTGGTGCGTTACGCTATGGCTAACGCACCCTACTAGCTAGTTGAAATTAAGGAGTTTGGTAAACCAAGAAGTTTATATTTCCAAACTCTTTAACACATTACGCAGCTAATTCCATCAACTCTAAATGAGTCAAGTAGATTGTCTGCGGAAATAAATTTAGTTCAAGTTGCTTATAGAGACTTGGTTGTGGTTGTTGAATTTCTTCTACCAATTCCAGTACATCCTCAGTTACAGTAGATTGTTCTGAGGTATAAGCTTGCAAGTCAAAGAGTTCCATCTGTTGATGGTTGTCCATATAACTCTCCAATTAAATTGTTTACTTGGAGGCTTCTGACTAGAAATAAGAAAACACTGCGGGTCAGAGGAATAAAATATTGTCCAACCAGTCTCCGTTCCTGCACTCAAGCGTTGAAGCCACACTAGCTGATGATAGCATAGTTTTTTGGAGAACAGTATCAGAAGACCATTTAAATTTCTTGCATCTGATTTTATTCCCTGAGAAATTAATGTACAATCTGAATCAATACCTTAGTCAAATTACGAGGGTGAGATGATAATGCTTTAACCATGAACTCCCGTTCCTCGCTCTTGCTTGGCAAAAACAATCACCCCTAAAAATTCCTTAAAGGTTTCCGACAAGGATTTTTTAAATGTATTGACGGTAGGATAAGGGTTTTAGATTCTAAACTACCTTTTCATCGAAACGCTTATATATGATTATTTTTGCCGTTTTTGCCAAAAATTATCAAGGCTCTTATTTTGGCAATAGTATTGCTGAATTGAAAGATTTTATGGGCAATGAGTAACCCCTATTAGGGATTGAAACTTCCGCTACTGTTCTCAAGCGTTTATGCCTTACTGCCCATATCAGCAAGCTGGAGAATAAATCAACAAAAGCTTGCTTGACTCTATAACCCCTATTAGGGATTGAAACTGTATTTACTATTGAATGTTTCCCTGTTAAATTTCCTAAAATTGACGGTAGAAGCGAAAACCTCAAGCAATCCATATCTCATCTCCTTTGCTTTTGAAAGTATAAGCAAGCGTATCTAGTAGCAGCGCAGATTGACCAAAAGCTATAGAATAGGGCTGAGTTGATTCATGAATACTGTATTGATCACTGATGGGATAAAGTTGAAAGTGCATAGGTAGCCTTAACCGCATCCGCACTTCAGCAACTGGACGACGAATTACATAACAAACTAACCCCTCTTTTTTCAGCTTTTTATCAATTTGACCTATCCAAGCATTATCCGGTTGCCATACTCCCACCCCTGTTAAAACCTGTACTTTCCAAGCGTCAGCTATGGGTTGCAAGTCTCCAAAATAGGTAAATTTCCAGTTCAACCGTTCCTCACGGTAGGAACGTAACTTGATAAATGCGAGACAATGAGCAAATCTACCTTTAGCTATGGGTTGTCCGGTTTGTTGGGCAGTTTCTTTTAATGTCCGTATGAATTCTGCTTCCGTCCACATTTCTATTTCTAAGTTGCTTAAAATTCCCGGTAAATCATAAGTTTTAAATCTTTCTGCTTCGTTAATTTCTGTCAAATCATATAAACCACATTGCAAAGGACTAGAACCACGAAAACTCGCTGCATCTTCAGCAATGGGATTTCCTGATTTACCTGACATTTCTTTCCAGTTTTTAGCCCATCCTGTAATATGTCCAGCTTGTGATTTTAAACTTGTATTAAATACTTGTTCACAGGCTGTTTGGAACTTTTCTCGACTTTTAGCATACTGTTGTTTAATAGTGCGATCGCTCAATTTACAACATAACCAAAATGACTGCACAGCACCCCATCGGCGATAATAACCATGAAAATCATTGATTTTACGATATTGCTCTTTTATAGTTTGTTGCAAAAATGGACGATCATAAATATTATCAGTTTCTAATGGTGGTGAATCTGTTTGAAATAAACGCTCAACTAAAAAATTAGGAACTAAAGCATAAGCTATGAAATTATCAAACTTAATTTCTTGACCATTTTTCTCATATCCATCATGTCTTCCTAATCTTCCCAATCGTTGAATAAAGTTACCAGAATCTGATGATTCAAAAATCAGGAAGTTAATTTTAAAATCAACTCCCACATCTATTGTACTTGTACCCAGAACCAAATCAGCCACAAAACTTAACTCTTTTTCTCCTTTACTTGATAAACCTGTATTTTCTCCCACTATTAAATTATCAGATTTTAAAAGTTCCTGAAAAAACGGAGTTAGTCGCTTAACTGCTGCAATTGAATTGAGAATAATCGCACCTTTACTACCTGGGTATTGCTGAAATTGAGATATAATTAAATTACTATTTTCTTTTAGCCAAGTTTCAGAAGCTTTAAAACTCGGTTCTAAAGGCATAAAATTGAGTGCAATTCCTCGCGTTACCTGTCGCCATTCTTTGGACTTAAGTTGCACTTCTTGTTCTGGATCATCAGGAAATTGATATTTATTTTCTTCTAAAGGATTAATTTCTTGACAACGAAATCCGGCTACTTCTAATCTGCTGATTAAATCTCTATCGGGTGTAGCTGAAAGAAAGAGAAACTTTTTCCGGCGGTTTGTACAATGAATCAACAGCATGGTGTTAATTACGCTGGCAATTTGGGGAGCAGCAAAAACATGAAATTCATCAAAAATAAATAAATCAAAGTTTTTATTAACTCGCCCCCAAAGTTTATCAGGACTATCATCATGGCTTAGATATGCTCCATGATGTAAGTAGTGGAAAATATCAGGATTGGTTAAAAGTATTTCAGATTGTACTACACGAGTTAAAAGTGCAGCACCTTTTTTTAATTCTTCGTTTTCCGCATAAATTTCTAAATCAGCCCCATTCAATCTAACTACACGAGGTTGATTTCCTGGTTTAAATATATCAATATATCCTTTAATTTGTGCTTCTTGATCACGTGCTAATTCATTAGTTGGGTAAAGTCCAATCGCGGAAAATTCACCTTGAAGAACTTCTAAATAAGCAGCTAAACTTTTACCATCTCCCGTCATAGCAGTGTTGAAAACTACATCAATATTTGGATCGCGCAAGGCTTTTAAAGTTTCTAATTGATGCCAAGATAAACACCAACCATCTGGTAATTTAACCCCATCAGGTGTGGGGACGGTTTGAGAATAAACAGGTTTGAGATGAATACTGTAATTTTCTGACATACCCTTAATAACTTATTTCAATTTCTGCAATCATTAGTTGCAATTTCTAAGTGAAAATTAAAAACTGTCCGTAACTCGTTGTTAAAATCTATAATGACACTCAAAATAGAAGTTGACAAGATAAAGTAAGTATAAAGTACACGGACACTTATAATGAGTCGAAAAGGTCAGTCTATCACTTTGTCGGTATCAGAACGTGACAAAGCCGAACTAGAAGCGATTCCTACGGAGCGCTTCGCTATCGCTCTCGAATTCGGGATGATGTGGGGAGAAGATCCCAATATCTCCAAACTTATCAAAGCGATCGCTCAACATGAGTTAATCATTGGCAAAAATCATGACTGGCAGGAATCACGTATCCGCGCCTTACACCGTTGCATAGGTGCATTAACAGACATCGGACAAGTGGAACAAGCGCAGATTATCGCTAATTTGCTACTCGAACGCAGTGAATTGTCCATACCAATGCGAAAAGAAATTGAAGGGGTTTTAAATAATTCACTCCCATCTTGGCGGTTACAAATTGACCACTATATCTTGCGTCAACAACCGTTTCAACTTTCTTATCAAGATGCAACAGAAAGAATATTAAATTATACGGTTCACTATGCTAAGATTAGCCCCCATGAAAAACGCCTCTATCTTGATTGCTGGTGTGAGGAAACATTAAATAATCATGACATAGAAGAACTACAGCATAACTGGTGCTTTCGTTCAATACTGTAGCCAAATTACGAGGGTTC
>NZ_VIKY01000282.1:0-54576 GCF_009711925.1 Dolichospermum sp. UHCC 0352
TTTATCTTCCAAATGCTTCGCCCCTACTGACAACTGACAATTGACAACTGACAAATTCATGCAAAATCAAATTGTTTTTATTACTGGTGCAAGTAGCGGTATTGGCGCTGCTTGTGCCAGGATTTTTGCTCATGCTGGTGCAAAACTGATTTTAGCTGCACGACGGTGGGAACGGTTACAACAATTAGCTGATTCTTTAGATATCGCAGCGGACAAAATCCATTTATTGCAACTTGATGTGTGCGATCGCTTGGCGGTAGAATCGGCTATTGCTAACTTACCCTCATCTTGGAAAAATATTGATCTTCTGATTAACAATGCTGGTTTAAGTCGCGGTTTAAGTAAGTTACATGAAGGCGACTTTCAAGACTGGGAAGAAATGATAGATACTAATATCAAGGGTTTACTTTACCTTACCCGTTATGTTGTACCAGGAATGGTAGAACGGAATCATGGTCATGTCATCAATATCGGTTCTATAGCGGGACATCAAACCTATCCTGGTGGTAATGTCTATTGTGGGACAAAAGCAGCCGTTAAAGCCATTTCTGAAGGCTTAAAACAAGACTTATTAGGAACTGCTGTGCGAGTAACTTCTGTAGACCCTGGAATGGTAGAAACAGAATTTAGTCAAGTGCGTTTTCATGGTGATACAGAACGGGCTAAAAAGGTGTATGAGGGAGTTAAACCCCTAACTCCTGATGATGTGGCTGATGTGATCTTTTTCTGTGCGACTAGAGCGAGTCACGTTAATATTAACGAAGTTATACTTATGCCAGTTGACCAAGCCAGTGCCACCCTAGTAAACCGTCAAGTGTAACCCTCGTTCCCAGCCGGAGTCTGGGAACGAGTTGACAGCTTTAGATTCGTGTGTTATCGTGAATGAAACCAAGGCTGTGAAAGTTTCTATTAAATTAAATAGCTCGAATTTCTCAAAAGTCACAAAATAAAAAAGATCGCTCCACTCCGTTACGCTTGGCAAGGGTAAAGAGGAAAAGAGCAGAGGGCAAAAGAGCAAGAGTGTAAAGGGCTACTAAGTCCTCGCCGCACCACCACATACAACCCGAAAACCAATACCGTCGAGGTCGACGTCGAGATTGTAGTGGTAGCGATAAGCAGAACGGCAATTTACAGGAGTGTCGTCCCACGAACCACCGCGCAGCAGCCTAGCGTTTTGATTAGTTTCGCTTATCCATGCACTTCCATCATTAGGCGCACCCTCATAGTTATTATGCCAAGTATCAGCGCACCATTCCCAGACGTTGCCGTGCATATCATATAAACCAAAGGCGTTGGGCTGAAAAGTTGCTACAGGAGTTGTTCTTCCTCGATATTCTCCCTTGGGGGCATTACCATAGGTGTAGTTACCATTATAGTTTACCACATTTGTGGTGATTGTATCACCAAAAGCAAAAGGTTTTGCAGAACCGGCACGACAGGCATATTCCCATTCAGCTTCACTGGGTAAACGGTATTTTTGTCCTGTCTTGTGAGAGAGTCTAGCACAAAACTCAACGGCATCATTCCAAGATACTCGTTCTACAGGTAGTTTATCACCTGGGAAGTAAGCAGGACGAGAATTTAATTCTCTAGCAACTGGAGGACAGGAATAAACGACTTTTTCCCATTGTTCTTGAGTAATAGTGTATTTTCCCATGTAGAAGGGCTTCACCGTTACATAGTGTTGGGGACTTTCATAATCTAAACTGTCTTTCTCTTTTTCTGGTGCGCCCATGTAAAATGTCCCACCAGGAATATAAACCATCTCCAATTTTACACCAAAACCCAAATCTTGGCTAAAAGATTGATTTGAAGATGAATTTGGAGAAGTGATAGGTAATTTATTTAATTCTTCTTGACGCTTTTTGATATCTTGTTTGATTGACTGAATTTTAGTCTCCCACTTATTACGAAGTCCTGGATCATTTTCATTACGTTTCTCATTTTCATACTGTTTAAGAAGTTGAAAATCTTTTTCTAATTCTTCTTCAAGGTGGTGACGCAAATAATCCACAGTTTACTTTCTCCCTAATTTTTTGATAATAAACTCCCAAGCAGACTTGATATTAAAACCAGTTCCCAATTCTAATTCACCTTCATAATTAATCAAAAAAGGAACAAGTGGTAAAGTGACTGTAATTTTATGTCTAGTATCTAATTCAGGAGATTTGATAATTTCGGCAAATTCTGCTTGACTGCTAGAAGGTAAAGAAGGTATGCGTGATTCTAGAACTGCCAACATTTGCAGCATTTCTGACTCAGATACTTGATTAGCTGCTACTGCATTTAACATATTTTCTGTAAAAGCTAATTAAGTCTGATTTAGCTGTTCAATAAAAACTCTCAAAATTGCTTGTTCAGAAACTTGATAACGAAGTAAAAGTGAATCTTGCTTAATAAGAACAATATTTAATTTTGCGTCTATTTGCTGTAATTGGTTTTCTATTATTTGCAGTTGATTTCCTACTACCTGTATTTGCGGTGTAGACATACCAATTAACTGTTGTTCTAGTTCTGTATATTCTTGTTTATAATTATTAATAGATTCCTGTTGTCGTTTAATTTCTTTTTTATATTTTTTTAATGTTCGAGGGTTGTCTTCAACAGTTAAGGCTTCCTCAAATTCTTTCAGTAATTTTTGGTCTTGGGTAATATGATCTAGTAAATCTGTCAACCTTTGTTGGAAAATCTGGGAAAGCATGAGTTAAATGCCTTAATTTGGGGATTGTTGAGGGTTTACGGAACTTTTCAACCTAGTGTATCATAAATATCCCCTAAATTAGCTATTAGTCATTTCAAACTTTTGCGCTATGCTATCAAATAGATAAATACAGATTATACTTAGCTGATGCACCCTGCCCGCCTGGGAATTTATTCCCTGGCTGGAAGGGACATCAATTTACGTTAAGTTGACACCAATGAAGCTCTTGCTTTACCCCTACGAAAGATATAGTTTTCACCTAATACATATTTTGGGTTTTCTGTCAATGCTTGAGTCTTAATTACAAAAAATTTACAAGGTGCGCTACACTGTGTTAATCCAGATTAACGCACCCGATAGTTAATTAAGGAACAATCAAAACAGGACAGGGAGAAAGGTTAATTACCCGCATGGTGACGCTATCAGTTGCGCCTTCTTCCGTTAAACCTAGTCCTCGACAGCCCATAATAATTAAACTGGCCTCAACTTCATCAGCAACATCACAAATAGTAAAGGCTGGTTTACCTTGTCTTTCTAGTAATTCGGTTATAATTCCTTGTCCAGAAAATAAGGTTTGGGCATTTTCTAGAAGTTTGGCAACTGCTTCTGGAGATACCATAGGACTGGTAGCAGGTGCTTCTGGATCGGGTTCTTCAACGACTGAAAGCAAAATTAAGCGACTGCCATAAGTTTGCACAATATTGGCAACTATATCAGCGGCCTCTCTGGCTTCTCGACTTTGATCAATGGGAAATAAAACTGTTTTAAACATATCTCACCTCTGCGCCCCTCACTCCGGTAAAATCTTGATGGTCATATTTTGAAGACAATAACAAAAAAGTAATCAGGAGAGTTGTACTGTGTCTAAAAAAAGTTTAGCAAGTTTATCTGCGGCTGATATATCTGGAAAACGCGCTTTAGTACGAGTTGATTTTAATGTGCCTGTGGATGATCAAGGAAACATTACCGATGATACCCGGATTCGGGCAGCGCTGCCAACTATCCAAGATTTGACCCAAAAGGGTGCTAAGGTCATTTTAACAAGCCATTTCGGTCGTCCCAAGGGTGTAGATGAAAAATTGCGTTTAACCCCGGTTGCTAAACGTCTGGCTGAGTTGTTGGGACAGGAAGTTATCAAAACTGATGACTGTATTGGTGATGATGTTGCTGCTAAAGTTGCGGCTTTGGACAATGGCCAAGTGCTATTGTTAGAAAATGTCCGCTTTTACAAGGAAGAAGAAAAGAATGACCGCGAATTTGCTCAAAAATTGGCAGCAAACGCTGATTTTTATGTAAATGATGCTTTTGGAACTGCACACCGCGCTCACGCTTCTACTGAGGGCGTAACTGAGTTTTTAAGTCCTTCTGTAGCTGGTTATTTGGTTGAGAAGGAATTGCAATACTTACAAAGTGCAATTGAAGAACCTAAGCGTCCTTTGGCGGCTATTATTGGCGGTTCTAAGGTTTCTAGCAAAATCGGTGTGATTGAAACTTTGTTGGAAAAGTGCGATAAGTTGATCATTGGTGGGGGGATGATTTTCACCTTCTATAAAGCCCGTGGTTTGAATGTTGGTAAGTCTTTGGTGGAAGAAGATAAGCTAGAATTGGCAAGAGAGTTGGAAGCTAAAGCCAAAGAACGTGGTGTGGCTTTGTTGCTACCTACAGATATTGTTTCTGCTGATAAGTTTGCGCCTGATGCTAATGCTACTACTGTCAGCATTGAAAATATCCCTGCCGATGGTATGGGTTTAGATATTGGTCCTGATTCTATCAAGGTTTTCCAAGCGGCTTTGGCTGATTGTCAGACTGTGATTTGGAATGGGCCTATGGGTGTGTTTGAGTTTGATAAATTTGCTGCGGGTACAGAAGCGATCGCTCATACTTTAGCAGAAATTGGCAAAACCGGCGCAACTACCATTATCGGTGGTGGTGACTCTGTAGCGGCTGTGGAAAAGGTTGGTTTAGCTGATCAAATGAGCCACATTTCTACCGGTGGTGGTGCTAGTTTGGAGTTGCTAGAAGGTAAGGTTTTGCCTGGTATTGCAGCTTTAGATGAAGCGTAAGCTGTTAAATTTCGATAATTGATAACAAATTGAGTAGGGGTGTAGTTTTACATTACCTTACTCTTTTTGTTAGCATTTATCTACTAGCATTAGGAAGTTAGCCAAAGGTAAAATTATGGAAACCCAAGAATTAAAAGCCTTGATTAAGGAGATAGTTCAAGAAGTATTACAACAAGAAAAACTAACGCTTTATCATACCTTGTTACCATATATAAATAATACAGAAAATCAAGAATGGAATCAATTTTCTCTTGAACAAGCTATGAGAGGTTTAGAAAATGATCATCTCCCCGAATACACAGAAGCGGACATTATAGAAAAATGGCAATAGTTGGTCAAATTGTTTTATTCAAATTTCCCCAAACGAATCTGGCAATTGGAAAGTTACGCCCAGCACTTCTAATTAAGCCATTAATCAACAATTATGATGATTGGCTAGTTTGTATGATTTCCACTAAAACAGGGCAAGAATTGACTGGAATTGACGAAATTATTACACCCAATGATCAGGATTTTAAACAAACAGGCTTAAAATCAGAAAGTGTTTTTCGAGTCTCACGGTTAGCAGTTGTATCAGAAAAGATATTATTGGGAAAAATTGGTGAAATTTCCACAGAAAGATTAGAGCGAATTAAAATCAATCTGGCTAACTGGATTTTAAGTAATTGAGTTTAGGAAGTATTTATTATGTTACATAATAACTTATAAATAAGATTCATAAGCAGCTATTTCTGCATCTAATTCACGGCGATTTGCAGCCATATCTTCTACAAATTCATCAAAAAGCGGATCGTCTTTGAAAATACCATCAAACTGAACAAAAGGATTAGATTTTTCAATATCTTCTGGCAAAATGTGTATGTTTTGAACAATCTCAGTTTGTTCTATTTTGTGATCTTGATCAAGATTAATCTGATTAATTTTTTCATCAACAATTCTATTAATCAAGGATTCTAAATCCTGTAAAGTCAGTTCGGTAATAGACTGATTATTTAGCATTTATGATTTACCTCCAGTGGTAATATCAGGTTTGTTTTAACTACAATTTATATAATATCAAAATTGTCTGTTAACTAAACTGGTTTAATTCTAGCATACTTACTTACTGGGGAAAAAATCAGTCAATTGTCAATTTAAGTATATTTCGTGTATATTAGTAGATATTTAATCATAAACGTATCTACCACCCCACAACCATGAATCAGATATGTTGTCTTAACCCAGGGTGTCATAACCCCTCAGTTCCCGAACACACCCAATTGTGTTCTAGCTGCAACGTTGCTATAGTCACCTTGAAAGACCGCTATCGTCCGATTAAATCATTAGGTAGTGGGGGATTTGGCAAAACCTATTTAGCGGAAGATGTTGACAAATTAAACGAAAAGTGTGTCATCAAACAATTTGCACCTCAAATCCAAGGAACAGCAGGACGAAAAAAAGCCACAGAATTATTTTTACAAGAAGCGCTACAATTACTAAAACTCGGCAAACATTCACAAATTCCCACTCTGTTAGCTTATTTTGAAGAAAATAGCTGTCTGTATTTAGTACAAGAATTCATTGACGGTGAAAATTTATTACAAGAATTAGAAAAACAGGGAATATTCTCAGAATCAAAAATCCGCGCCTTATTACAAGATTTATTATCCATCCTGAAAGTAGTTCACCAAGATGGTGTAATTCATCGAGATATTAAACCAGAAAATATTATGCGTCGTCGTAGTGATGGTAAATTAATATTAATTGATTTTGGGGCATCAAAACAACTTCAGGGAACAGTTAAAACAGGAACATCAATTGGTACTTTTGGTTATGCACCTTTAGAACAAATGCGGGATGGGAAAGTATATCCTGCCAGTGATTTATATAGTTTGGGTGCGACTTGTTTTCATTTACTAACAGGAGTTCATCCTGGGGAACTTTACCAAGAATATGGCTATGAATGGGTGAAAACTTGGCGTGTTCACTTACAAAAACCTGTTAACCGAGACTTGGACACAGTTTTAGATAAATTATTACAAAAATATTATCAACAGCGTTATCAATCTGCTCAAGCAGTTTTACAAGATTTAAAAAATTCAAAATTAACAACTAAAACGACTTATCAAGCTTCACACAAATCTTCTCAAATACCATCTCAGCAACAAAAGTCACCGTTACAAACATCACCTATTCAAGTTAAATCAAAGCAAAATTCAATTATTCCAAAGCGGCGTATTTCTCAGCCAAATAACTCACTTGGGATAATCATGTGGAGTTCAATAGGAATTTTCGTACTGGGAACAGTTTTTTTAGGAACTCAATCGGAGCATATTCCTATTATTTGTAAACCACTAGATAACTGTGCTATTGATGAGGAATTTAGTTCTAAATACAAACAAGCAAAAGATATAACTGTTACTGCTCAAAATTTGTTTGAAAGTGCCAAGAATGTGGAAGAATTACGAGCATCTCAAGAACAGTTACAAGATGCGATCGCTCAATTAAAAACTATACCAACATCTGCTAAGATATACAATACTGCCCAAAAGGAACTTTCAGATTATCAAAGTCAATTAACCAAGATACAACGTCGTTTAGATAAAGAAAATCAAGCGATTGACTCCATTAACCAAGCCAAACAACAAGCTCAAGATGCAGAAGAACAGATGAGAAAGGCTAATGAACCTGAAGACTATGAAGCGGTTAAGGAGAAATGGGATAAGGCACTGGCGATTTTAAATGATATCCCTTCTGATGTTTTTATTTCAGTTACTAATTTGAAAAACAGTTATGAGTCAAAAAAGGAAAAAGTAGTTGCGATAATTGAAGATTTGAACAAGCCAACACCATCACCTGAACCAACACCTACATCAACTCCTACACCTGATCCCACTCCAACACCAACTCCTACTTCTGAACGGACTCCAAGTTTATCAGATCCAAAATGGGATTATAGTGTTTTTAATTCTAGAAAAACTTACAGCGATCGAGAAATACAATATATTTTGAAATCAGGAGCTAGATATGATGATTCTAATAAACAGGTAGAGTGGATTGTTGATGAGAAAATTAACTGTTTTGGAGGTTCTCAAATTTTTGATGGCAGCAGAGTTTGCTTCAATTTTAAACTAGGAGTAGAGTTTAGTGCTGTATTTAAGGATGTAGATGGAGTCCCTATTGGTTCTCAGGTTCTTTTTGAAGATGGAGGGAATAATCCAAAGCGAGAAGGAAATATAACTACATATCGCTATAGATATATACTAACAATTCCTGATTCAGTATGGTCAGGATGGTCAAAAGTTAGTCAAGTTATTATTGAAAAACAGTAAGTTAGTAGGGTCCGTCAGTATGAGTAATTTATCGGTGTGGTTGGGATTTATAGCGCTGACGCACTCCAAGTTGAGATAAACGTGCTGATTTTCTCATTCAACTTTCTAATTCAAGCATAATTGTAGAATGTAAAAATAGTCTCATGTCTCTTGATACAAGTAAATATTTCCATCCTCAAGGAATTGCAGAACTTTGAGCGATCGCTCATACTTAAATCCAATCTTTGATCAGTTGAATATTTTGTATTTTTGGATAAATAGCATTGTACAATTTTGCATCAGCAGTGATAAATTTACAGTTTTCTCTAATGCTTAAAGCTAGGTAAAGACTATCGTAGACAGTTCTTTGATAATTCACTGCAAACTGATAGGCATCTTTTAATAATTCATCGGCAGGGAATATTTTTAATTGTATTTGTTGAAATAAATCAAGTATCATCTCAGCTTCGTGATTAGTTAAACCTTGAAATCGCTGTATTTTCCAAACAATATTACCAATTTCTGCATAAATTAAGTCTGGAGCAATCAAGGTAATTTGTTGTGATTGATAAGCATCAAGGATTTTATTTGCTTCTAATGAATAATCTTGAGCAATAAACCATTTAATGGCTACACTACTATCAATGACAACTTTATCTGTGATCATCTGTCTCTATCTTGTCGTAATAATTCTGTCAAATCAGAAAATTCACCATATTTTTGCTTTAAGCTTTCTTGAAAAATATGTATGTTTTTAACAAGTTCAGACTGTTCTATTTTGTTATGTTTAGCGAAATTTATTTGATTAATTTTTTCATCAACAATTCTATTAATTAAGGATTCTAAATCCTGTAAAGTCATTTCGGGAATAGACTGGTTTAGCATATTTGATCTACCTCCAGTAGTAATATCAATTTTTTTTAAGCTAGAATTGAACTAAACTGAGCTTTATTGTAGCATACATTCGTATTAGGAAAAATTCATAAAACGTTTGGTATGTTACCAATAACCGTTGAAATACTTCCAGATAACGCAGGAGTTCTGGATCTAGTGTTCCTAGAAGGGGAGCATCTGGATCACGCACACGAACTATATCTATTGCTGGGTTAAGACGCAAAACAGCAAACTTTAGCTTTGGTGACAAATTTTCATCGAGCAAGAAACAGATTTTCATACAAGATTAAGCCGCTCCTGTTCTCGTTGCGCTTTGATTGCTCTCAAACGCTGTATCATTGGAGAGGGATTAGCAGCAGCCTCTTGAAGTCCTTTGATTTTATCTTACTTGACAAAGGCTTCTTCGTGGGAGCTTAATTTCTGAATTTTATGTGTTGTGATTGTGCTTGCTGCGGATACGGAAGCGAACTGATAAGTCAGAGCTTGCGATATCGCCCATACTCTAGCAGAAATTGGTAAAATTTGGACAACAACCGTTATCCTTAGTGGTGTATCTGTCGTTGATAGCGTTATCAGCGCTATGCTAGAAATAGCAAACTTCAAGGAGAGAGCAAATCATGGAAGAATTACTAGAACTCAGAGAATTAGTGGTTTCTGGCAACCTAGAAGCGGCTCTATCTTTAATTGATGAATTAGAAGAAATGAGTAAAGAAGATAAAATCAATAAAATTTATAGTTATTGTGTAGTGCTTTTAGTCCATTTAATTAAACAACAGGCAGAAAAAAGGACAACTCATGCTTGGGATGTTTCCATTCGGAATGCTATTGATGCAATTGAGCGGATCAACAAACGCAGAAAGTCTGGAGGATATTACATGGAAAAAAAAGAAATAGAAGAAATTTTACCAGAAGCTTATAATAGAGCTTTAGATAATGCTTCTTTAGAAGCTTTTGGCGGAATTTATGATGAATTAACCTTAAAAAATATGGTAGATCAAGAATTAATTATTAAACAGGCATTAAATTTTATTTTTAATTAAATAAAGCGCGAAGTTGATTAATGAAAAAATTCTTTTCCTATTAACTATCTACAATTAATAAACCAAATTAAGGAAAACAATATGCAAGTACAAACTCGCAAACATATTTACACCCCTGAAGAATATTTAGAATTAGAAGAAAAAGCACTTTATAAAAGCGAATATCGCAATGGAGAAATTATACCTATGACTGGTGGCACGACAAATCATAATCAAATCGCGCTTAATTTTGCATCATCTTTATTATATGTTATTAGAGGAAAAAAATATCGTGTTTTTATTGGAGATGTGCGTTTATGGATTCCTGAATATAGAGAATATACTTATCCTGATGTGATTGTAACTGATGGGAAACCTATTTATGCAGGTAAAAATAATACTACTGTGACTAATCCTTTGTTAATTGTTGAGGTTTTATCCAAGTCTACAAAAAATTATGATCAAGGGGATAAATTTACTTTTTATCGTTCTATTCCCCAATTTAAAGAATATGTTTTAGTAGAACAAAATCAATATCAAGTGATGCACTATAGCAAAACTAATGAGGGAGAATGGATTTTTCGAGAATATAAATGTGAAAATGATATTGTTAAATTGCAATATCTTGATTTTGAAATTAGTTTAGTAGACATTTATCAAGATGTTAATTTTGACGATAAAGAATAATATCAAGTTCGGATAATTACTTACGATATACAGCAATTTCTGGTGTTATGAGGTACATATTCAGCGGGCAAGATGCCCGCACTACAAGAGCGAAATCTGCTGTAAAAGGTCAAATTATGGAAACCCAAGAATTAAAAGCCTTGATTAAGGAGATAGTTCAAGAAGTATTACAACAAGAAAAACTAACGCTTTATCATACCTTGTTACCATATATAAATAATACAGAAAATCAAGAATGGAATCAATTTTCTCTTTAACAGGCCATGAGAGGTTTAGAAAATGATCATCTCCCTGAATACACAGAAGCGGATATCATAGAAAAATGGCAATAGTTGGTCAAATTATTTTATTCAAATTTGTTAGATTGCTGATATTTTCAATATGGTTATTGCTCAATTTTCCAAATCGCTTGGATAATATACGCACCAATAAATTTGTTGCTTGTCGAATTTCACTAACTATTAAATCGGCGGTTAGAAACCGCGTCTACACAGGAAAAACCCACGCAGGTGGGTTTCAAACCTTTGATTTTTATTTAGTCCGCGCCGGCGGACTTTATTTGTGTAGCCGCGACTTCTAGTCGCCAAAGCTTAACTATTTTGATTAGTTGATTCAGCTTTAGGAACTATGGGATTAGGAAGAGGTGGAGGTGTAGGGATTTTCGATTCTGGATGGGTTTTGCTATTAGTTTGATTCCAAAGAATCATAGACAACAAACCATCTGCTAAACCATTATTACTACCATTATTACCACCAACAATGATATCGGGAATAATGCGGACATGATGATCACCGACAATTTCCATCAACTGCATAGCTGTGTAACCTTGTAAACCCACTGCTTGTACACCTGTCCGGTAGGTTTCTGCTTTGGCGTTACCTGTGGCTCGGATACCTTCTGCTCCAGCTATGGCTTTGAGTTTAATAGCTTCAGCTTCACCTGTTGCTTGCTGAATTTGGGCGTTAGCTTGTAACTCGGCAATTGTCACACCTTGTTCCGATTTTACCAAATCTTGCTGAATATCTGCGATCGCTGTTTCCCTGACCAACATTTGCCGTTGGGTTTGTGCCATTTGCTGAACTTCGTAAGTTTTGCGTTGTTCCTCAGCAATTTTCCGGTCTGTCAGCGTGTGCATTAATTCATTCGGTGGGGTAATCAAACCAATCAACGAATCCACTGCTTGCACATCATAAGCACGTAAGGCAGATTTAACGTATTCAGAGGCTTCTACTTGGCGCTCGCTTCGGGCAATCAAGAAATCCAGGATAGTATATTCTTGAGCCGAGTTGCGGAAATAATTCCCCACAATGGGACGCAAAACCTGATCAATGACATTTTGCATCGAACCCAAGCGGGAAATCACTTTCGGAGCATCTGACGCACCAATGTGGATAATTTGGAATATCTCCAAATCAAAGCTAAAACCATCAAATGACAGAAGTTTCAGTGCCTTTAGATTTGTATCATACCCATGCTGACCACTAATTCTATCAGTAAAGTTTAAGACAATATTCGTTGTCGGCACTAGTTCAACTTTCATCACTTTAGTGTTGAGCGGGTGCTTCCCAGGATATAAAGGCTCAACCCAAACACCCTTATGTCCTTGATTGACCAAATTTCCGTGAGTGAAAGATGCCCCGCTCACATCTTCCTGTTCTTCACCGACAAAAGAAATCACCACACCTACATAACCGATAGGAATTTCCGTCATTGGTACTTGTTCAATATTGACCAACCAAGGATTCAGATTCCACGAACCCGACAATAATACCTGTTCTTGTAAACCCCGTTGTCCCCCAGCGTCAATAAACTTTTGACCATTCTGAAAATTATTATGTCCAGTAATAGCACGCCCAGCAATTTCACCGGCAGCAATTGGTGAACCATCCAAAGTAGTCACAATCCCAACTTTTTCTGCGGCTATTTCATAGATTTGTAACTGTTCTGGACGCATACCCTCTAGACTGGCATTTCCGGCTGTAATCACTTTAAACAGCGCTGTATTGATGCGGTAACTACCTGCGGTGATAAAAGCAATTTGCCGTCCTTTCTCCCCACCTTTGGTCAAGAATTTGCGAGCATCTTGGAAATTATCACATTCGACAATTTTGCCCAAAATCCGTTCTGGAGGGTTAGAAGCGCCATCTGCGGCGACAATCAGAGCGATTTGACCTTGGGGGACAACAATTACTGATTCTTTTTTAACTGCATATTGCCAAGGCCAATAACCCCAGTGCCAACCAGGGGCGAGGGTGTCCGCTTGTAAGCCCGCTTCACCATTCAAAGCGATTAATCTACCAGGAGGTAGTCCTTTACCGGAAAGGGTGAATTTTTTGACAACAATACCAACTTCCCGTTCACCGATAACTACCAGTCCACCAAAGAAGAAACAACCACCAATAATGATCACAGGAATAATGATTAAAGGTTCAATCCCCATGGCTTGATAGGGGATTTGGCCAGTTACAGACTGAGTAACTGATTGTTGGGTTTGGGTAGAGGGGATTGAGACAGAAGTTAATTCTTTGGCTGTCAGTGTTTTTATGGGAGTGGCATTAACAGCATTAACACCACCGGCTAAGGCTAAGGCTGCAATTGCAGATGTAGCCAAGCTGACAAATTTATTTTGCTTACTTTTATCAAGAGAAAATGGAAAGCTTTTCATATATCTGCCTCTTTGGGCGATTAATCATCTAAGGTATCACTTCATCAGGATGGAATGATTTTTCTGAAACTTAATGTAATTTTTTACCAGACTTCCAATTTTTTTAAGGTTTAAATTTTGTTAACAAATATTACAATATATTTCTTAATTTTAATTCAATGCTAAAATGCAATGCTGAATATTAATAATAAAATTATAATTTTTGATGATTAACAATAAAATTAAACCTAGACAAGCATTAAGCAAAGCATTTCTGAGAATTAAACCAATTAGAAATGAGTTTGAGATATTTAAAAGGAATCTGATTACACTACTTAATCAAATTGATGAAAACGAAAGAGAGGGATTTCATAAGAATATTCTGACTGATTTCTTGAAAAATACCTATTACGGTGCTGATTATTTGATCAATATTAAAGCAAGTAATGACTTGGTGATTTATAATGGCAAAGATACTAAAAGCAATGTTGGTGTGATTTTAGAAGCTAAAAAGGTAAATAATAATGAAATGCTCAAGGTTGATAATTTAAATACTAAAGCATTACAACAATTAGTTTTATACTTTTTACGAGAACGGATTACAAATAAAAATTCAGAAATTAAATATTTAATTGCTACTAATATTTATGAATGGTTCATTTTTGATGCAACACTTTTTGAGAATCTGTTTGTTCAGAATAAACAATTAGTCAAGCAATTTACTGATTTTGAAGAAAAACGTCTATCTAATTCTCGCACAGACTTTTTTTATAAAGAAATTGCTCAACCTGCAATAGATAAAATTCAAAATGAACTAATTTTTACACATTTTGATATTAAAGATTATCAACAGTATTTAATTAATCAAAATCCTGAAAATGATCAAAAACTGATTCCTTTATTTAAGCTGTTTTCACCACAACATTTATTAAAGTTACCTACTATTAATGATAGCAATAGTTTAAATAGAAACTTTTATAGTGAATTACTACACATTCTGGGTTTAACGGAAATTAAAGAAGGTAGTAAAAAATTAATTCAGCGTAAACCAATTAATGAAAGGGAACAGGGTTCATTAATTGAAAATACTATCACTCGGTTGCAAGAATTACACAAGATTGATAGATTATCAAATTCCGAACAATTTGGAGAAAATACCGAAGAGAAACTTTTTAATGTTAGTTTAGAATTAGTTATTACTTGGATTAATCGCATTCTCTTTTTGAAACTATTAGAATCCCAACTAATTAACTATCGTCAAGGTAATAAATCTTTTGCATTTCTCAATACAGCAAAAATTCAAGATTTTGGTAATCTCAATCGGTTATTTTTTGGTGTTTTATCTCATAAACCAGATGAAAGAGACGAACATATAAAAAATATTGTTGCTAATATTCCTTATTTGAATAGTTCTTTATTTGAAGTATCAGAAATTGAACATAAAACCATAGTTATTAGTAATTTAGTCAATGATGAAAAACTTTCTATTTTCAATAAAACCGTTCTTAAAGATAATGGTAATATACGGACAGGAAAATTAAAAGCACTAGAATATATTTTTGCATTTCTTGATGCTTACGATTTTAGCAGTGAAGGTGCAGAAGAAATCCAAGAAGAAAATAAAACTTTAATTAATGCTTCTGTTTTAGGTTTGATTTTTGAGAAAATTAACGGTTATAAAGATGGTTCTTTCTTTACTCCTGGTTTTATTACTATGTATATGTGTCGGGAAACTATTCGCAGAGCAGTTTTACAGAAGTTCAAAGAAATTAAAGGTTGGAACTGTGAAAGTATTGACGAATTATATGATAGAATTACGGATAAAAAAGAAGCTAATCAGATTATTAATAGTTTAAAAATTTGTGATCCAGCAGTAGGTTCTGGACATTTTTTAGTTTCAGCTTTAAATGAAATTATTACTATTAAAAGTGATTTGAAAGTTTTACTTGATAGACAGGGAAAAACTTTAAGAGATTATGATATAAAAATTGAAAATGATGAGTTAATTATTACAGATGATGACGGAAAATTTTTCACATATAATCCTAAAAACTCAGAAAGTAGACGCATACAAGAAACAATTTTCCATGAAAAACAGACAATTATTGAAAATTGTTTATTTGGTGTAGATATAAATCCCAATTCAGTAAAAATTTGTCGGTTACGTTTGTGGATTGAGCTTTTAAAGAATGCTTATTATAAAGTCTCACCCCTACCAGGAGAGGGGAATATAGGAGAATTGGAAACTTTACCAAATATTGATATTAATATTAAAATTGGAAATTCCTTAATCAGTCGTTTTCCTTTAAATTGGGATTTACGGACGATTTTGAAAAAAAGTGATTGGAATATCGAAAGTTATAGAAATGCTATAAAAACCTATCTCCACCCTGATAACAAAGATCAAAAACAGGAAATGGAGAGGTTAATTAATGATATTAAAGGTAATATACGTACAGAAATTAGTAGCAATGATCCGAATATAGAAAAGCGAAATCAAAAAATTGCAGAACTTCGTCATTTACGAGATCAAAAGTCATTATTTGCAGAAAGTAAAGCAGAAGCAAAAAATCGTCAAAAAAAGCAAGAAGAGTTAGAACAGCAAATTAATGAACTTAATGCTGAAATTGAAGAGAAAAAAAGTGGTAAATTGTATCAAAATGCTTTTGAATGGCGGTTTGAATTTCCTGAAGTTTTGAATAATGAAGGTGATTTTATCGGTTTTGATGTCATGATTGGTAATCCTCCTTATATTTCACTATCTAAAATTAAAGAAAAATCTCAAACTGCTTATTTTGAAAATAATTATCAAACTTATACAAAGGGTTCAGATATTTATTGCTTGTTTTACGAAAAAGGAAGTTGTTTGTTAAGAAAAGCAGGATTTTTAACTTACATTACTTCTAATTCTTGGTTAAGAACTATTTATGGTGATTCTCTGAAAAAATATTTAATTGAAAATATGCAACCTCAGACTTTATTAAATATTGAAGATATGCAAATTTTTGAGGAAGCTACTGTAGAATCAAATATTATCATCTTGAAAAAAGATAAAGTTAATGAATTTTTTGATGTTGCTAGTCTCAATAATAATTATCTTGTCGGTTCTTCATTAGATGAGTATTTCGATAAAAATTGTTTTCAATTTATAATACCTAATACATCAGAATGGATTATAGGTAATAAAGAAACTGTAAGTTTGAAACAAAAAATAGAGCAATCTTCTAAGCTTTTAAAAGAATTTGATATTAATATTAATAGAGGTTTACTTACTGGACTAAATGCAGCTTTTATTATCAATGAGGAAACTAAAAATCAATTAATTGCTGAAAGTTCTAATTCTGCTGAAATAATTCAGCCAATTTTAAGAGGTAGAGACTTAAAAAAATATAGTTATGAATTTTCTGGATTTTATCTAATTAATACACATAATGGAGTGGCAAAAAATAACATCGAGAGAATAAAAGTTAAAGAAAATTATCCATCTATTTATAATTATTTAATTTCTTTTCTTCCTCAAATTGAACAAAGACAAGATCAGGGTAAAGATTGGACAAATTTAAGAAACTGTGCTTATTTAGATGATTTTGAAAAACCTAAAATTGTTTGGGGTGAAATTTCTGATCAACCTAAATTTGCGTTTGATGATTCTAATTATTATGTTGAAGCTACTGCTTTTTTAATGACTGGTGAAAAACTTAAATATTTGTTAGCAATTTTAAATTCAAAACTATCAGAATGGTATTTTAACCAGATTTCAACTACCACAGGAATGGGTACAAATAGATGGAAAAAGTATAAAATTGAAATGTTACCCATTAAAGAACCTACGGAAACTGAAGAATTGTTATTAGAAACAATAGTTAATCAAATCCTCGCTGCTAAAAAATCAGATCCAAAAGCAGATACAACTGCATTAGAAACAGAAATAGATCAGTTAGTTTATCAACTTTACGAATTAACAGCAGAAGAGATAAAAATTATAGCAGGATAAACACCACAAATCCCAGATATCCGACTTCTTTAAGAAGTCGGATATCTAAAAGATAAAGCTATTTAAAATACTAATAAAATAAGGGTAGGCAATTTGCCCACCCTCATTAGTTTTAGATGCAGTATACGATTTATACCGAACCGCCGGCAGCTTGAAAACGAGCGCGAGCGCGTTTAAATGCTTTTGTTGCCTGGATTTGTGCTTGACGGTCCCCTGCGGGTACTTGATTCAGAAGAGTTTGTGCTTGGTTGTAAGCGGTACGGGCTTCTTCCTGGTTAATTGTGTCGCCACGTTCAGCACTATTGACTAGAATTGTGACTTCATCTTGATCAACTTCAGCAAAACCGCCTAAAAGAGCGATCGCTTGCCAAGGGGCATTTTTAGAAGCACGAACACGCATGACACCTATATCCAAAGCTGTCAACATTGGAGCGTGTCCACTCAAGATACCTAATTGACCAGTAGTGCTAGGTAAAACTACTTCATCAGCTTCAGCATCCCAAACGGTTTTGTCTGGGGCAATTACACGAACGGTCAGAGTCATAATTCTTAATTGGTGATTGGTGATTGGTGATTGGTAATTGGTAATTGGTAATTGGGAGAAATTTCTTACCCATCACCCATTACCCATTACCCATTACCCATTAGCCTTTGAGCTTTTCAGCTTTAGCTTTAGCTTCAGTGATATCGCCTACCAAGTAGAAAGCTTGCTCAGGTAAAGCATCTAATTCACCAGAAAGAATTTGTTGGAATCCTTTAATGGTGTCTTCCAACTTCACATACTTACCAGGAGAACCAGTAAATACTTCAGCTACAAAGAAAGGCTGAGACAAGAACCGCTCAACTTTCCGCGCCCGTGCCACAATCAAACGATCTTCTTCAGACAATTCATCTAAACCCAAAATGGCGATGATGTCTTGGAGTTCTTTGTAACGTTGGAGGGTGGATTGTACAGCCCGTGCAGTGTCGTAGTGATCACTACCAACAATGTTGGGTTGCAACATGGTGGAAGTAGAACCCAAAGGATCAACCGCAGGATAGATACCTTTAGAAGCCAAACCACGAGACAATACTGTTGTACCGTCTAAGTGAGCAAATGTGGTTGCAGGTGCGGGGTCGGTCAAGTCGTCCGCAGGTACATATACAGCTTGAATAGAAGTAATAGAACCTTCGGTGGTGGAGGTAATCCGTTCTTGCAAAGCACCTACGTCAGTACCCAGAGTAGGCTGATATCCTACCGCAGAAGGCATCCGACCCAATAGCGCGGATACTTCAGAACCAGCTTGTACGAACCGGAAGATGTTATCAACAAATAGCAATACGTCTTGCTTGTTGACATCACGGAAGTACTCAGCCATTGTCAAACCAGACAAACCAACCCGCATTCTGGCTCCGGGTGGCTCGTTCATTTGACCATAAACTAGAGCAATTTTGGATTCGTTGAGGTTATCTTTATTGATAACTCCAGATTCCATCATTTCGTTGTAGAGGTCATTTCCTTCCCGTGTGCGTTCACCCACACCCGCAAATACAGACACACCACCGTGTTGGGTAGCGATGTTGTTGATCAATTCCATCATGATCACGGTTTTACCAACACCAGCCCCGCCGAACAGACCGATTTTACCACCGCGTTTGTAGGGAGTGAGCAAGTCAACAACTTTAATCCCAGTTTCAAACACAGAAGGTTTGGTTTCTAAATCTGTGAATTTAGGAGCGTCACGGTGAATAGGTAGATATGCTTCGGCGTTTACGGGACCTTGCTGATCTACAGGTTCGCCTAAAACATTGAAAATCCGTCCCAGTGTGGCTTTACCAACGGGTACTGTAATCGGAGCGCCAGTATCAACTACTTCTAACCCACGAACTAAACCGTCGGTGGTACTCATAGCCACCGCCCGTACTTGGTTGTCGCCTAGAAGTTGCTGTACTTCAACGGTTAAGCTGATGTTTTGTCCAGCTTCATTTGTGCCTGTGATGGTTAAAGCGTTGTAGATTTGGGGTAATTTACCGCCGGGGAACTTAACGTCTACAACCGGACCAATTACTTGGGTAATGTAACCTATGTTTGTTTTTTCTGCGGTGGTGACCATGCTGCGCCTAAATGATTGAAGCTAGTTTTCACAAGTGGGTCGTTTAAGACCCCAGATCAAGCGATATCATCTTTTAGGTTAGCACTTAACGACTCCACCTTCGCCTTAAATTCATTATTAAGACCAGATCCTTGATTTTTTAAAAGCAGTTGGAAATTTCTGGTATCGGATGCAAAAACGCTATCTAGAACTCAATCCTGCTTACAAACGTTTGCAGGTGATGATGAAAGCTTTGTCAGGTAGCTTGTCGTAGCGACAGTTGATGTCCTAATATCCAAATTCCCATCATAGATAATTTTCAATTTTATGTGAATTTATGTTTTCTGATTTTGGGATTTAAATCTACCGGCAATAAATTCTCTCTTTTCTAAATGTTTAGTTTGGCGTTTGGTAACTCTTTCTCTCCACATTCGGAAACTAGATAATTTCATTTCTCTTCTCATGAGAGCAATTACCTGTTTTTCTAAGAGTCCAAATTGTTTTTCTATCACATCAAATGGTGTCCGATCTTCCCAAGCCATTTCGATAATACGATCTATGCTTTCAGCATCTAAGTCAGGTAATTTCATGTTTTGAGAATTTGAATAAAAATGCCATAATTATCAATCTGTTTTAATCATACTATCATAATTCTTTTTTTTATTGTTTTTTATTGGAGGTAGAACCTCTAAGATAACATTCCCAGTCTGGAGACTGGGAACGAGAAAGATAACATTCCCAGTCTGGAGACTGGGAACGAGAAACGAGAAAGATAACATTCCCAGTCTGGAGACTGGGAACGAGAAAGATAACATTCCCAGTCTGGAGACTGGGAACGAGAAACGAGAAAGATAACATTCCCAGTCTGGAGACTGGGAACGAGAAAGATAACATTCCCAGTCTGGAGACTGGGAACGAGAAACGAGAAAGATAACATTCCCAGTCTGGAGACTGGGAACGAGAAAGATAACATTCCCAGTCTGGAGACTGGGAACGAGAAAACGAGAAACGAGGAATTGGGAAAGAGAGAATAGATCCAGACCATGTTCCATAAAACGCCTGAATACTCTAAAATAAGAGCAGGTACAAAAAACCCTGTACTTTCCCTCCAGTCGCTTCATCCTTATTGCTTATGAATTTCTCGTTAGCACGACAGTATTTTTACCAGGAGATTCAACAACCTGACGAGGATATCAATCTCGCAAAGGCAGCTTTATATATTGCCCAGGAAGAATATCCAGATATTGACCCTGAAGAATATTTAAATGCTCTTGATACAATGGCAATGGAGTTAGAGGAACGTTTGCCTTCTTCTCGCTATCCTCTGCGGATTATTCAAAGTATTAATCAATATTTATACGAAGAATTGGGTTTTTATGGTAATAAAATTGATTATTATGACCCGCGCAATAGTTTTTTAAATGATGTCATTGAACGGAAAATGGGAATTCCCATTACTTTGGCATTAGTTTATATAGAGGTGGCAAAACGGATTGATTTTCCCATGGTAGGGGTAGGAATGCCGGGACATTTCCTGATTCGTCCAGATGTGGAAGATATAGGCATTTTTGTGGATGCTTTTAATGGTGGAGAGGTGATGTTTGCCCAAGACTGTCAAGAAAAGCTTTCACAAATTTATCAACAAGAGGTAATGCTAAAACCTGAATTTTTAGCAGTTGTGAGTAATCGGCAATTTTTAGCTAGAATGTTGACTAATTTAAAATACATTTATCTTCAGCAGCAGGATTTAGAAAGAAGTTTGGGAATAGTAGAACGAGTTTTAATGTTATTTCCAGAAGCAAGTTTTGAATTAAGAGATAGGGGTTTGTTGTATTATCAACTGGGGCAGTTTTCTCAAGCTATGGAAGATTTACAAATTTATTTAATTAAAGTTCCTGATGCTAAAGATGCCGATGTTATTCGTCAATTACTTGCTAAGTTAAATTAGTTAGTTGTATAATCTTATCAAGAGTCTATCGAGTCAGGAGAAGTTGTTATGCTGACCATTGATACTAATAAAACATTATATGAGCAAGATTTTTATCTGTGGATACAAACTACACTTGCAATCTTGAGAGAAAGAAAATTAGAACAATTAGATATTGAGAATTTAATTGAAGAAATCGATAGTATGGGAAGGAGTGAAAAGAAAGAACTAAAAACTCGTCTAGTTGTTTTAATTGAACACTTATTAAAACTACAATATTGGACCCAAGAAAAAGATTATAATGCTAGGGGCTGGCGTAATACTGTTGTTGAACAAAGACGACAAATAGCCTATACTCTAGCAGATAGTCCTAGTTTAAAAGGTATTTTAAATGATGTATTTCTAGATTGTTATACAGATGCTAGAAATGATACAATAAATAAATATCAACTTCCTTCAACTTTATTCCCTGAACAGCCATCTTTTTCTTTAATTCAGCTTCTCAATGCAGATTTTATGCCCTAAGTCCAGAGTATAGATGAAGATGGTATGTTACTAAAAATTTAATCAGATTTCAGATTTTTTTCTGCGTCTAACTTTAATCAGTAATTCATCTTTAATGCGGTTTAAAATAGAAGTTTCATTTAAAGTTGATAAAATTTGACTAACTACTGCTTTTGGTCCATCTGGTCCCCAGGTTGCACCATTGGCTAAATAGGCTTTGGTAACTTGGCCAATACTGTAGGAAGAGACACCAGCTACTCCTGCTTGAGTTATGGCTATGGATAAATAGGGTCCAATTGTCATTCCTGCTGTTGCTGTTGTAGAGACACCAAGGAGGGTTTTTAAACCACTTAAACCCAAATTTGCTAATAGTTCACTAGCACCGATACCACCCATACTCAGGGCGATTTTTTGGAGTAATTTCACAGCACCGGTTTCGGTCATGGGGATACCGTAAAGTTTGGATAAACCTAAGATTAAGGAGATATCTATAATTACGGCACTTAATATATCAACTACTGTAACAGGATTGAGAGCGATCGCCAATGCTTTTGTGATGACTGCTTTCCAAATTAACTGATTAGCATTTTCTTCCCTAATTATTAGTTTACGCTGTACCAACTGCTGATTGACATTATCAGCATAAAGCATCGTATTCAAAGCCACTAAAGCCTTCCCTTCATGGTGGAGAATTTCTAATATTTTCAATTTTAATTCATCAACTTGGGATTTACCTTTTTGCAATTTTACACTCCTAGAACCATCAGGATTTTGTTCAGCAATTTTGACCAATGGTGAAGCTGCGGACATGACTATTTCTGCGGGTGAAAGTAATTCCCGCACTCTATCATCTCGAATTTTTTCATAAATTGTGATTCTGTCAGTTTCGGGATATTGATCAACTTTATTAAATACTAAAATTATCGGTTTCCCAACTTCTCGCAATTGCGATAAAGCTATTTGTTCAATCTTGGTCATGTCTCCAGAAATAACAAAGAGAATTAAATCGGCTTGTTTAGCGATTTGTTCAGCTAAAGCTGCGCGAGTTTCACCGTCTACTTCATCTAATCCAGGAGTATCAATTAATTCGACTTGGGATTGGCCATTGCTGGGTAATGTGGCTTTTAAAGTTCCTAAAGCTTCTTCACTAATACTCCAATTTACTGTTTGTGCATCACGAGTAACACCATGTAAGGGACCAGTAATAAAGACTTCTTGACCAACCAAAGCATTAAGAAGGGAAGATTTACCCCGTCCTACCATCCCAAAAGCTGCAATTTGTACTACCATGCTTTCCAGTTTATCTAGCATGATTTCTAAATCATTAATTTCTGCTTCTAAACCTGATTTTTCCGCAGCAGAAAGATCCAGATTATTAACTAAGTTTTTGAGTGCGGTTTTGGCTTGTTTATAGTTAAGTTCGGCTTGAATATCATCAAAGGTAAAAATGACGTTATCTAGTTCTTTTTCCCAATTGGGGATGGATTCGGGTATAGTATTCATTAGGATTAGGGAACAGCGAATAGGGAATAGGAAGTAATTACATTTTTAATTTTTAATTCTTAATTTTTAATTCCCTAAGATATGACAACTTGATGTAATTCATGGGGAGTAAGATGAGAATGAACAACTTCACCATCACGAAACCAAACAATCCGCTTAGTTTGACGCGCAACTTCTGATTCATGGGTGACAATAACAACGGTGATACCACTGCTATTAAGTTCATTAAACAGGTCTAATACTTCCTGGGTGGTGTGAGAATCAAGTGCGCCGGTGGGTTCATCTGCGAGGAGAACGACGGGATTGTTGACAATGGCGCGGGCAATTGCTACTCTTTGTTGTTGTCCTCCTGATAATTGGGTAGGTTTGTTATTGAGGCGTTTTTCTAAACCGACTTTGATTAATGCAGATGTCGCGCGATCTTTTCTTTCCCCAGGTTTAACGCCAGCATACACCATTGGTAACATGACATTTTCTAGAGCCGTTAATTGATTTAATAAATGGAATTGTTGAAAGACAAAACCTAGTTTTTTATTACGAATATGCGCCAATTCAGTATCACTAATTTGGGCGACATTCAAATTATCTAAATAATAATTTCCGTCACTGGGACGATCCAAACAACCGATAATATTCATGGCTGTGGATTTACCCGAACCAGAAGGCCCCATGATCGAACAGTATTCACCTACTTCTATGACTAAATTTACATTATTCAGTGCTTTAACTTCTATTTCTCCAATTCCATAAACTTTGAAAATATTTTCCAGCCGAATAATTCCTGATGGCGGTGCAGATTGGGGAATACTTGTATCAGTTATCGTAAAAGTATTATCCACGGAAATTTATCCTCATGTCAAAGTATAATTGTAGCGAATGTCCATTAATTTTAAATTTTTTTACGCCGTTCTTAGTGCCACCATTGGATCAAGTTGAGCGGCACGACGGGCAGGAACTACACCAAAAAATAAACCAATCCCACCAGAAACACTAGCAGCTAATAAAACTGCACTTGGTGAAATTGCCGCCTGTAATGGGGTAAGGATACCCACTAAAATAATACTACCACCGCCTAAAGCAATGCCGATTACACCACCAGCTACTGATAATATCACGGCTTCAATCATGAATTGCAAAAGAATATCTTCTTGAGTTGCACCAATAGCTTTACGCAGTCCGATTTCTTGAGTACGTTCGGTGACAGAAACTAGCATAATATTCATAATCCCAATCCCACCCACAAATAAGGAAATACTAGCAACCGCAGCTAACATTAGTGTCAAGCCACTGGTAATTGTATTGGTAATTTCCAAGATATTTTTTTGGCTTTGAATAGTAAAATCATCTTCACGGACAATTTTGTGCCGACGACGGAGTAAATTTGTCATTTGAAATTCTGCTGCTGAGATGCTATTTTCATCTTGAGCAGATACAGAAATTAAAGAAACATTAATACCAAAAGGGGATGTTCTCCCCACTAACCGACTAAACATAGTGTTGATAGGAATAAAAACTGTATCATCACTGTTACTGCCAAAGGAAGAACCTTTAGCTACTGTTAAGCCAATCACCTGAAAAGTAGTATTTTGAATGCGGATTTTTTGACCAACAGGATTTTGATTATCAAAGAGTTTGTTGGCTAAATCTGGAGCTAATACTGCTACTCTCTTATTACGTTTAATATCGAAGTCATTAAAAAACCTGCCTTCTTTAATTTCCACATTACGAACTGTTATATAATTAGGAGTAGTGCCAATAACTGTACTAGTTGTATTTCTATTTCTATAAGTAATTGTAGTTCTGTTATTAATTTCTGGAGCAACTTCTTTAACTGCACGGACTTGTTTAGCGATCGCTTTAGCATCTTGTAAAACTAAAGTTCTGGGCATTGTTGTCACCCTTCCCCGACTACCTGGACTCCCAGGGATAATAAATAAGGTATTCGGTCCTAATGATGCAAATTGCTTAGTTGCCAGTGTTTGTGCGCCTTCTCCAATGCCAATCATGGCAATAACGGAAGCATTGCCAATAATAATTCCCAACATAGTTAAACTACTTCGCAACTTATTAGCTAATAAGGTAGTAGTTGCCATTTTTACACTTTCTAAAATGTCCATAATTTGTGCTTATTTTTTATTTTCTTTTCCCTGTTCTATTTTCTCTTTTTCCTTCGTTTTAGGCAGATCAATAAATACCCGATCTCCGGCTTTAAGACCATCTAAAACCTGAATTTGGTTATCAATATTCGCGCCAATTGTCACAAGACGAAATTGAGGTTTATTTTTTTCACCTAATAACCAAACTCCAGTTTTTCCCTTTTGGGTAACAATTAATTCCTGGGGTATTAACAGCGCATCTTTGATATTATTGCCAAGAAATGTGACTTCACTGACATTCATCCCTGAACGCAGTTTTTCAGCCCCCGTTTTAATCGCCACGCGCACCTGAAATGATGTGACATTTTGATCAACTACCGCTTCGGGAGCAATCAAACGTACCTGTCCCTGAAAAACTTCTTCAGGATAGGCATCAATGGTAATTTCCACTTTTTGTTGCTGTTTAATTTGGGATATATCTACTTCAGGAACATTTGCTAAAACTTCTAAACCTTTTGCCAAAGCTACTATAGAAGTTGAAGTGGCAGAAGCATTACTAGAAGCGGAAATTGCTGGACTAACATAACCTCCCACCGTCGCATATCTCTGAGTGACAATTCCCGAAAAAGGAGCGCGAATAATGGTATCTTCTAATTGAACTTGTTGTTGTTTTAACTGAGCTTCCGCACTAGCTACTGCTGCTTTTAATCTAGCAATTTCTTGGGGACGATTACCATTTTCTAATTTTCGTAATCCTTCCTTTTCCTGATTAACAATTGCTGCTTGCTTTTGAATATCTTGGTTGCGGTTGCCCACTTTCAGTAAAGATAATCGGCGTTGTGCTTCTTCTAAATTAGCCTTGGCCTTACTATTTTCACTGACATATTGTTCTAAACTATCTTGGGAAATAGCCCCATCTTTAGCTAAATCTTGATAACGTTTAACTCTGGATTGGGTAAGTGCTACAGAAGCTTTTGCCGAGTCAACTTGAGCCTGTGCTTGTTGAATTTCTTGTAACCGATTACCATCTCGAATAATCGCTAATTGTGCCTGTGCTTGGTCTACACGGGCTTTTGCTTGGGCAATTTCTTCGGGACGACTGCCGGCTTCGCTTTCTGCTAATTGTGCCTTTGCTTGTGCTAAATTAGCTTGGTACTGGAGAATTCGCATTTTAATTTCCGAATTATCCATGCGAGCAATTATTTGTCCTTGCTTGACAGTATCTCCCTGTTCCACATTTAAATCTGCCAAAAGTCCTGGACTTTTAGGACTAATATTTACACTTTGAACTGGTTGAACTTTACCACTAGCAGTAATGCGGACAGTTACACTTTTTGCCTCTACAGGAACAGTTAATTTAGTCACATCTAGCGGTTTATTTTTTTGCTGGATGGTTTGAATAGTGGCTGTTGTTCCCACAATTAAAACACCACTAGCTATTAAACCCATTAACCAACGGAATGGATATTTAACTTTTTTGCCAATAAAGGGAATTTCTATGTAAAAAATCATGATCAAAAAAGGTTAGGAATAGAAGTTAGCAAGAATATTCTATAGTTGAGAATCTATGATAATCATTTGATTTATCTAATTCATCACCTGATTACGTGAATTTTCAATTTCTATTTTATAAATTTCTATCTCTCTCCTAGTTATACTATCATATTTCTCTTTGATTCGTGATCATGACTTATTTCCTATTTTTTAATTTAATTCCCCGACTTCTAGCTCCCCCACTTCTTCAAGAAGTCGGGTATCTGGGATTTTGACTATTAATTTTATAAACTAATAAACTTTGTTGCTTGCTATCTTCTAATTTCTGGGCTATGGAAATAGCTTGTTTATATAAAGCCTTGGCTTTGGTAAAGTTATCCATGTTTTCAGAGATTTCCCCAGAGACGACTAAATATTTTAAATCTTCTGCGGGATTTTTATTTACTTCTGTAATTGCGACACGGTTTTGTAACATTATCTGAGAAATTCAGCCCTAGCATTTTCCCTTTGGTTTTGGACAGCAGACGAGCTATTGTGATTATTATAGCTAAAGTTAGGACTAAATCCCAGCCTCGCCTAAGTAAATAGCCCGAATATCAGCAGGTAATTTATCTTCTAGCATCAGATAACCTTCCTGGAGAGAACTTGCTACTTCAGCGGGGGAAATTTGTTCTCCTTCAGCTTGCAAATATGCAGCAATTCTGGTTTCACTCCAGTGGAAAGTTTGTGCCATTAAGACGATTAATCGTGATCTTGGTGGGAGTTGATCTAATGCCCGTTCTACATAGCACCATAGCGGTGGTGATGTATCCTTGAGAGAATAATGAATAGCTTCAGTGGGTGGTAGTTTAATCTCATTAATATGGAATGCCGTGATATTAATTAACCAATTTTGTAAGGTTAAGGATTCCGTCTCTGTCGCTGCTTGGTTTAAATTCAGTCCACCTAGTTCATAATATATATTGCGCCAAATCAGAGCAAACAAATAATCAGCTCGCACAGGCGATCGCGCTGAATGCCGAATTAAGGTGTAAACTATGGGGCTATAACGGCAGAAAATCACCGTAAAATACTTGCCATAATCAGGATATTGCTGAAATAGACTCAGTAGTTCTTGATCACTGTGGTGAAATAGCGACTTCACTAATGGGTGATTAGCTTCGGGAAAGTGGGGAATTTGCACAATCTCTGGACTAGATAACTGTTAAAAGAATGCAGAATTTAGAATTTAGAATTACGTTTTGCAACGGGGATTTTACCCCGACGCAAAACCCGCTGCTTGTAGAAGCAGGGGACTTTAACCCCCAAAGGTAAGTTAAAATATACCAGGGAATGGTGATGTGATAGCTAACAATATTTGCAAGTCAGTTAATTTGTCAATGTCAGACAACCAGACTATTGATAAACTAGAAACTAGGACTTAATGTTAGTCTTAACTGACAACTAAAAGCGTCTCCTTTATTGTGATCTTGTTTGTTCATGGTTATAGAAGCTAGTTCCCTAATGTTCCTGCCAAGTCCACTAACTTTCGGCTCGTTTTTGCCTTCCCTGCCCTTGGATAGCCTGTTCTCCACCCAGGGGATTATGATTATGCTGCTGGCAGCTTACGCGGGCGCTATGTGGATGTTTTTGAGTAGCGCACCTAAAGTTTATACTGTCATGGTATCAGATTTAGAAGTTGCCCGACAGTTATATGCAGGTTTGCTAGATTTGCCAGTGGCGGAAGTCCCTTTGCACTATTATTACAACTACGAGCAAACTATCGGTGCAACAGGTATTGATCCGCTATATATGTCTGCTAGTCCCAGTTGGTCTAATAACACCATGAATAATGGTAATGACGGGCTGTGGTATCAACTCAAGAAAAATACTCAATTACATATTATCACTGGTGCAAGTTTAGGCAAAAAAGATCAGCATCGTCATGTTTGCTTTGATCATGATTGTCTAGAATTAATTTTAATGCGGGTAGAAGTCAGGGGTTTAAAGTTTAAAATTCGCAACCAAAAGCCTTTGAATTTTTTAGTTAAGGATTATGAAGGGCGCGTCATTGAAATGGCTGAAGTTGCTAATTAGTCATGGGTGTGTTGGGTTTTCCTGACGCACCCTGAATATTTTTTATCTCCCTGTTACCTACCTAAACAGTTGATAATCATCTAAACAAGATTGTTTGAACCAATCCAAATTTTTTCTATGAATAATTTTGTTGCTAACAGATTTTTCCGGATAGAGTTGGAATATTTAGCACCTATATTTTAGAGGTTGTTTGAAAAGTATTATATCAAACCCGTAATCTCCAAAAACCTAACCCCCCTACCCCCCTTCCCTGCAAGGGAATGGGGGTTTTAAAGCCTCTCCCCTTGCAGGGGAGAGGTTTGGAGAGGGGTCAGTCTATCCAAAACTTTTCAAACATCCTCTTAGGGGGTTTTACTTTTTACTGATAGCTGAAAGATTCTATATATCTATGATTACCAGTTAGAGGTATTCAAATTTAACATGAAGTAAATGCAATAATTGATACCTTAACAAATGATAAAAAATATGTCAGTAGCAACGGTGAAAATAATGGAAATAAATGCTATGACTCAGATTCCCAAATTACTCATATTTTCTGGCGATTTGGCACAAAAATAGCCCATATTTAGAGTATTCTAGAGAGAATAGTTAGATTTAACAATTTTCCGAGTAGTTTCTGAGTAATCTCTTGGGAAGATAATTGATAAATTATGACTATATTTGATTATGTAGATAACTCATCTATCACTGATAAATTCCAGAAAATTAACCGATAATTGGCAGCAAAATAAGTGATAATTTGATAGTTTTGTTAACCATGTGTTGGATCATTTCTAGAAGAACTCAGAATACTTATTAAATCAAGAATAGAGAGAAGTGATATCTTAGAAAAATAACTCAAGCTAACTCTAAAATCCGTGATTATTCTGACAAATCTGAATGCTCACAAATTTAATATTTAAGAGAGGGATGAGATTTTTTTTGAATCAACAGAATCTAAAAATCCTATTTCTATATACAGCAGAATCCAGTGGGAATTTAGCAGTGCTAAACCCATACAGAAGTAAAAGCCTTTTATTCAATTTAAGATAATGCCCTAATTCCAGTTAATTTATCAAGCTTAATTATGGAAAATATATCACAACTAGGGTCACAAGTTAGAGATAAAACAGCTTACCCAGATATTCTCGTTATTTCCCGAATATTCCGCCCAGAAGAGGCTGTAATTGGTGAATATGTCTATAATCGTTGTTTACAAGATCCAGATCGGGTAATTGTCTTAGCTGGTGGTTGTCATGGAGATAAAAAATTTGATAAATCTCAGCAATTTCCAGTTTATCGTTGGTTTCATTTTCCGGCTTGGTGTGATAACTGGTTAGGAGATATTTGTCAATCTGGTTTCAATATTATTTGCTCTTTGCTACTAGCTATTAAATTATATTTTCGCTATCATTACCGCTACATTGAATGGTGTCATGGTTATGATTTCCCAGCGGTGTTGGTACTCAGTTATATTTTACCAATTCGCTTTTTTATCTATTTACATGGTAATGATTTATCACGTACAGTTAATAACCCGTTGTGGAAATGGCTGTTAAAATTAACTCTCACACGTGCTGATGGAATTGTTTGTAATAGTTCTTATATTCGGAATTCTTTAAGAAATACTTTTCGTTTAGATACACCTACTCATGTAATTAATCCGGTAGTGAGGCCAGAAAGATTTGGTAATCCTACTAGTCTTAGTCATATTAATGATTTACGTAACCGCATCCGTCAGACTTACAATATTTCGGAAACAGCAATTGTAATTCTTTCTGTTGGTAACTTGGTTAAATATAAAAACTTTGATCGAGTAATAGACAATATTCCCGTATTACTAACTATTGGTGTGGATGTTCATTGCATTATTTGTGGTGAAGGAAATTGTGAAACTCAGCTAAAATCTCAAGCGGAAAGGTTACGAATAGATAAACGGGTACATTTCGCTGGTTATGTACGAGAACGCGATTTAGCTGGTTATTATGCAGCCTGTGATATTTTTGCGATGTTGAATTCCGATAATTATGAAGATGCAACCACAGATAACTTTGGTGTAGTTTATTTAGAAGCTGGTTACTTTGGTAAACCTGTCATTGCTTCCCGCTTGGGTAGTGTTTTAGATGCGGTTCATCATGAAGAAAATGGCTTATTAGTAAATCAAGATTCTGGTTATGAAGTTTTGCAAACTTTCAATCGGATGTGCCAAGATTCACAGTTACGGGAAAAACTTGGCCGTCAAGGTAAGGAATTAGCGAAACGGAAAAACTATCATCGCTGGTTATATACTCCTGAGTCTTCCTATTCTTGTTTGTTGAACTAATGTCAGCACATAAAACAAAACTAACTGTGCTTCCATAGCAATAGGTAATAGTTAAGGCTTGCTGAATAAACCGAAAACCTATATAGATTAAGAGTTTCCCGGTTAAAAAAGTGAATTAGGTGCAAGGAATAAGGATTGAAACCATTAAAAACCTATCACTTTCTGAAATTTGAGACTATTCTTCTCTCCTTTTAATTCTTCCTCCTGACTCGGTGACTCCTGACTCGGTGACTCGGTGACTCCTGACTCCTAGCCCTCACGAAAAGACTTTTTCAGCAATCCCTAGTTAGGCGCGTTTTATTACATTCCTAGAACCGTCAGGCGTTCGGTGAAGCGTTCAACTTAGATGATGTCGCAGTCTGAGTCGAACCGTCGAACGCTGGCCATTCCACAAATTAATTAATTTTGAGCAATACCTTCTTCCCGTGCGGCTTGTTGGACAGCAGCAGCCACAGCAGTAGCCACCCGCTTATCAAAGACAGAAGGGATAATATGCTCTCGATTCAAATCCGCAGGTTTAACTAAAGAAGCGATCGCACTGGCAGCTTGTAAACACATATTAGTAGTAATCGTCCTAGCCCGACAATCTAAAGCCCCACGAAACACCCCAGGAAACGCCAGGACGTTATTGATTTGGTTGGGGTAGTCACTTCGACCCGTAGCCATAACAGTGACGTTTCTAGGCACTAATTCTGGCTGAATTTCGGGAATGGGATTAGCCATTGCAAACACAATTGCATCCTTCGTCATTCCCTGAACCATTTCTGGTGTTAAAACTCCCGGTGCGCTGACACCAATGAAGACATCTGCACCTTGGACTGCACCGGCTAAAGTTCCTTGGGCTTTAACAGCAAATTCCAGTTTTTCAGCGGTCAAATCAGGACGATTGGTGGAAATAATCCCCTGAGAATCACACATCAAAATGGTTTCTGCACCGGCTTTGCGGAGTAACCGAGCGATCGCAATCCCCGCCGCACCAGCACCATTAATCACAATGCGGATATCTGCAATGGATTTTTGGATAAGTTTGAGAGAATTAAATAATGCTGCTAAGGTGACAATGGCTGTCCCATGTTGGTCATCGTGAAAAATGGGGATATTTAATTCGGCTCGCAGTCTTTTTTCAATTTCAAAACAGCGCGGTGCAGCGATATCTTCTAAATTCACACCACCAAATACGGGGGCAATATTTTTAACTGCTTTGACAATCTCATCTGTATTTTGAGTATCTAAACAGATGGGAAAAGCATCCAGTCCAGCAAACTCCTTAAACAGCATGGCTTTTCCTTCCATGACTGGTAAAGCGGCTGCTGGTCCCAAATTGCCCAAACCGAGGACTGCACTGCCATCAGTGACGATCGCCACCGTGTTCTGTTTGATTGTTAGATTGTACACTTCTTCGGGATTTTCAGCGATCGCTTTACAAATCCGCCCCACTCCTGGAGTGTAAGCCATTGCTAAATCAGAAACACTTTTGAGCGGAATTCTACTGACAATACTGATTTTACCACCGCGATGTAAATTAAAGGTGCGGTCATAAACATCAATTACCTGAATATCTGGTAATTCCTTTACCGCTTGGACAATGGTTTCCGCGTGTTCCGTACTCGCGGCATCAACTGTAATATCACGGGTAGATTCTTGACGGCTTTGTTCAATTAAATCAATTTGTCCGAGATTACCACCAGTGGCAGCGATCGCTTGGGTAACAGATGCTAACATCCCCACTCGATTGGGAATCTGTAACCGCAGGGTAACACTAAAACTAGAATTAGGAGTAAGATTTGTCATGGTGCTATTTCGATTTTAAATTTTAGATTTTATATTGTATTGCTACGGGAAATTTTATTTTCACAAAAAAACCGTGGGATCCAAATTAATTAGATTTTAAGAATTATCGAACGCTGATAAACGCCGATAAACGCCGATAAATATGGATGAAATAAGTACCAAGACGGTTATGGTGTTGGTGATAAGTTACCGAAAAAGTCATAATGATCTAAAGCTTCCAAAATCCCCCAAGCATAATTTCCCCCAGCAAAGTAAATTTGTGGCAAACCTCGCAGCTTCTCAATTTCTTGGCTGTGATTTCCCACCACAACTGCCAGAGTATTACCAGCTAACATTGATTCATCATTACCTGAAGCCCCAGCAACCAAGAAACGGTGAACAGGTAAACCCCATTTTAAAGCAGCATAACGGATAGCATCTCCTTTAGAAGCGCGAATAGGCACTAAATCTAGATACATATTATGGCTATAAAATCCTTTGACATGGAGGCGATGTTGGCGCAGACGGCGGGTAATTTCTCGAAAACTAGGTGATTTCGTCTCATCCACAAAATAGCTAATCTTAAACTTACCCTGAGCATCAGGAGGTTGCAATTCCACCCCAGGTATATCCTGCATGACTTTGCGAATTTCTGACCGTCGCCAATTATAGGCAATGTGCCTTTGCCAACTTGTATCTGTGACTATCTGGGGACCGTAGTAGATCTCACTTCCCGCTGATGTAATCAACAAATCTGGCAGAGGGAAACGCCATTCCTCTAACATACTTAATGTACTTTTGAGACTGCGCCCGGTGGCAATACCCACTCCAGTTGTATTCCCTTGATCACGAATTCTCTGAATTAACTTTTCCAAAGCTTCCTCATCACCTAATAGAGTATGATCAATTTCGCAAACTAGAAACCGATCAGCCGTTGGTAAATGATTGGTATCCGGTACATTCCAATCTGGATGTTCATCTGCGGGAGATTTAACCAGGGGACTCAACAGAGATTGAATGCGTTTTTGGGGCAATAATCGGCGGACTTGCTCTAAATACTGCTCTACGTGACTATCCCAAGAGAAATGTTGACAAACATTAATCATGCCATTTTTAGACCATTGTTGCCATTGTTCTGGATTGGTGAGAGATGCTTGCAAAGCATTTTGGATATCTTGAATATTCAAAGGATCAATCAATAATCCATTCTGACAAGCAGCGAGAATATCCCGCGGACCACCATCAGCCGTAGCAATGATCGGCACACCACAGGCACTAGCCTCAATTAATGTCAGTCCAAATGGCTCTGTCAGGGCTGGGTTGATAAATACTCCCTGGGTTTTTGCCGTGAGCCGGTATAAATCTGGCACATCATCAGCATTATGGTGTTTAGGATAAGCAATATGACCATAAAGATCGTAGCGATCTATTAATTGTAATATCTCCACAAATACCTGACGCGGACCCGATTCCATCGCCAAAATATCCTCTCGTTTGCCTAGTATTAGTACCAGATTGGCCAATTGGCGCAATTCGGGATCTTCCCCATAAGCCTTAATGAGACTACTGACATTTTTCCGGATAGCCGGGCGAGAAATCGCCATAATCATCGGCTTTTGCAGGTCTTTGAGAAACTTTTCTAATTCCTTTTGAATAGGTGGATTTTGCCAATTATCCGGGGCTGGGTAAAAACGCTCTAAGGTGACACCTGGGGGGATAACTACCATGCGTTCTGGTTGATAGTGATCGTAAACGCTGTATTGTTCTTCAACCTCTTGATGAGTGCTGGCTATAACTAAAGCTGCACTACCAAGGGTAATTTCTTCAGCTTCAATTCTGGTACTGATGTGAAAATTATCTTCAATAGTTTTCTGTTTAGTACCATGTTCTAATAATCTTTGTTGCTTGATGCGTCCCAGAGAGTGACCTGTATGGACTAGAGGGATGCCTAGCCAACCGGCAACTCTAGAACCCACGTATCCGGCATCAGCATAATGTGTATGAATAATATGGGGAATTTTGCCAACTTTGCGAATATGTCTGAGCAATTCATCTGCAAAGGTATCTAAATGTGGCCAGAGAACTTCTTTGCGGAGGTAGCGTTTGGGACCACAGGCAATACGAACAATTTGGACTTTATCTGCGAGAATTTCTACTGGTTGAGCATAATCAGGGCTAACTTTTGGGTCATTTACCAACCGCGTTACTAAGTCAACTCTTGCTACTTGGGGATTTTTAGCTAATGTGCAAGCAAGTTCAACTGCGTATTTGGTTTGCCCACCAGTATCAGCATCTTTGCCTAACTCTAGATTATTACCGCGAATTAAACCATGAACGCTGACGAGTAAAATATACAACCCTGAGTTGTTTGACACAGTGCTGATTCCTCCATTATTAGCAATAAATCCAACATTTTTGCCTGATTTATTATAGTTATATCACCACTAATGCACTAAAGGTTACAGGTTTTTCCGTCAGCGTCAAGATCAGGATCATGAACAAGTCAATTCTTGATATCGGTTCGGGAATGTTACGCAGCACCATTAAATACAAAGTTGAGCAAATTGGTGGTGTGGTTGTGAAATTTCCGACTCAGTAGGGGTAGTGCCCCTGTGCCTACCCCAGTATTTGGGGCAACCACAGGGGGTTGTCCCCCTACAAAATTGATTGGTTTAGGGATTTTTTAAATAGGGCTTGCTGAAAAAGATCGTAGAGACGTTCCATGGAAGGTCTCTACAAGGGTTTCAAGTCACGTACATTTAATTCTCACCAGATGTCTAATGTTCAATTTATTTTGCACGACTACTTAATATCTGTTCCCCAATCAATTAAAATTTTATGTGTAGCCACAAATAAATTACCAATTGTCCTGTCCCATATTGAGAACTGTGTTACCAAACAAACAATGTGTTGGCAATTTCTGGAGTTTCAGCTAAATTTCCCCTGAAAAAATGAATGAATGTACATCAATTAGCAGCGCAGTAGTGAAAGCAAAAGCCAAAGAGTTGGGATTTCACGAAGTGGGTATTGCTGCTGTCGGTAATTTAGAGAGAACAGAGACAGAAAAATTGCAAGCTTGGCTAAAAATGGGTTATCACGCTGACATGGAATGGATGAAAAATCCCAAACGTGAGGATATTAGTTTAGTTATGCCAGAAGTGCGATCGCTCATATCTGTAGCATTGAATTATTATACTCCCCAGGAACGGCCGCAGGGGGATGAATACGGGAAAATTTCCCGTTATGCCTGGGGACGGGATTATCATCGAGTGATGCACAAAAAGCTGAAGGAATTGGCTATTTGGCTAGAATCCCTGGGCGAAAATGTCAAAGCCCGTTATTATGCAGATACAGGGCCAGTCCAAGATAAAGTTTGGGCGCAAAAAGCCGGCATTGGTTGGATTGCTAAAAATGGGAACGTTATTACCAGGAAATATGGATCTTGGGTGTTTTTGGCAGAAATATTAACCAATTTGGCACTAGAATGCGATCGCCCATCTACCCAACATTGCGGAACTTGTACTCGTTGTTTGCAAGCTTGTCCTACAGGTGCAATTACTGAACCATTTGTAGTAGATGCTAATCGCTGTATTGCCTATCATACAATTGAAAACCGGGCAGAGGAATTACCCACAAACATTACACCTCATTTACAAGGATGGGTAGCAGGTTGTGATATTTGTCAAGATGTTTGTCCTTGGAATCAGCGATTTGCTCAAGCCACTGATGTCACTGATTTTCAACCCTATCCTGGAAATTTAGCCCCCAAGCTGGTAGAATTAGCCCAAATATCAAACGAGGAGTGGGATAAAAGATTCACCGCATCAGCCTTGCGACGCATTAAACCAGAAATGTTACGACGTAATGCTCGCGCTAATCTTGACAAATCCAGGCATAATAATGACCCAGAAAGTAATAATTTTTGATTTTGATGGGACGATTGCGGATACAGTAGATGCTCTTGTGACTATTGCCAATCGTTTAGCCCTGGAATTTGGATATGTGCCAATTAATTCGCAAGAACTACTTCTCCTCAGAAATTTAACAGCCAGAGAAATTATTAAATATTCTGGTGTTTCCCTATTCAAAATTCCTTTTATGGTTAAAAAAGTCAAAGGAGAATTAAAACATAAAATCCCAGAATTAACACCTATTGAGGGAATTAATGCCGCATTAATAGAACTCCATAATCAAGGTTATCACCTGGGAATCATTACTTCTAACTCTCAAGAAAATGTCAATCAATTTCTCAAGTTCCATAATTTAGATTATTTGTTTGACTTTATTTATTCAGGAGTCACTATTTTTGGTAAAACCACAATTATTAATAATGTGTTACGGCAAAAACAGTTCAAACCAGAAGTAGTAATTTATGTAGGAGATGAAACTAGAGATGTAGAATCTGCCAAAAAAGCTAATATCAAAGTGGTTGCAGTCAGTTGGGGGTTTAATTCTTCCGAAGCCCTAGGTAAACAAAACCCAGATTTCTTAATTCATCATCCTCGTGAATTATTGGATGTAATTAAAAGCTGTTAAGAGGATCTTTTTAGATCATATTATTGTAGAGATGTTCCATGGAACGTCTCTACTTTTTCTCCTGACTCCTGAATTCTCCTATGTTTATTCTTCTTCTAAATCAGTTTCTTCTTCCTCTTCAACGTCATGAGGTTGAACTACAGAATTAGCAGAAACTACCGCACCCTTATCGAGTTTTTCCAGAACTTGTTCCTTAACTTTGGCCGCAAATTCGGGTTTTTCTTCTAAATATTTAATCGCGTTATCTCGACCTTGGGAAATATTTTCACCACTGTAGCTATACCAAGCACCTTTGCGAAGAAGAACACCAGTTTCTTCGGCTATATCCACTAAACAACCAATGGTAGAAACTCCTTTGCCAAAGATAATGTCAAATTCGGCAATTCTAAAAGGTGGTGCAACTTTATTTTTCGCTACTTTGACTTTGACCCGGTTGCCAAATTCATCAGTTCCTTTTTTTAAAGTTTGAATTCTGCGAATATCCAAGCGCACGGAAGCGTAAAATTTCAGCGCATTACCACCCGTTGTAGTTTCTGGACTACCATAGGTGACACCGATTTTTTGCCGCAACTGGTTAATAAAAATAACTGTGCATCCAGATTTACCAATATTACCAGTAATTTTCCGTAGGGCTTGACTCATTAACCGAGCTTGTAAACCTACGTGAATATCCCCCATATCCCCTTCAATTTCAGCGCGGGGAACTAAAGCGGCAACGGAGTCAATAACAACAATATCAACAGCCGCAGAACGCACAAGTTGGTCAACTATTTCTAATGCTGATTCGCCATTGTCTGGTTGGGAAACAAGTAAGTTGTCAATATCTACACCCAACGCAGCGGCATAGGTAGGATCTAGGGCGTGTTCAGCATCTACAAATGCGGCAATACCGCCATTTCGCTGCACTTCTGCGAGGGCATGAAGGGCGACGGTAGTTTTCCCAGAACTTTCTGGTCCGTAGATTTCGATTACCCGTCCTTTAGGTAAACCACCACCTAAAGCTAAATCTAGGGTGAGCGCCCCGGTGGATATTGTTTCTACCTTCATGCGGGTGGCATCACCCAGGCGCATAATTGCTCCTTTCCCGAAGCTGCGCTCAATTTGTCCCAGGACGATATTTAACGCTTTTTGCTTGCCAGAAGTCTCGGTATTAGCTGCCATTCTTGCCTCTAAGTATAGGATTTTTCAAAATTACTGGGACGGGAGTTTTAATAGAACGGATATACTATCGTAACCGGAAAGTGTGCCAATTAGGAATATTTACAAAATTTAGGTTTGCCAAGCTCCTAAGGCGATCGCTGAAAGATTATAGCATTTTAGATTGAGAATTGCGAAAGACTGACTAACCCTCTTCTGTCACTCTCCGAATTAAACAAGTAGTAAATGAACTAAATTATCCAGAAGAATAAAAGGGAAGAAATCCATTCATTGCATCAATAAGCTGATTAAATCCAAGCAGTAAAGGTCCTTATACTCTGCACAATATTCATCTATAACTCTCACTGTTGGCTGGGCATCTCTTGCCAAATGCTTTAAGATTTGTAATTCTACATCCATTGCTCCACCTGCCTTGTAGAGTTTTATTTGCTGATCCTTTTATTCATTATACTCGGAGAGTGACAGAAAAGGGTTATTAACCAATGGAGTATTTAAGTTATCACAAATCAATCTGTCATTATTCACCTTCCTGATTTAGCTGTAAATTTTGTCCAGAAACAATGATAAAACCCACAGAATCTAAGCGAATATGTGGTTGTCTAATTCCGGCAATAATTTCTTGGTTTAATGCTGTTTCTTGCAAAAGTTCTTGCTGTAATAGTGGATCATTAATTTGCTGTTCTTGATTAAATCTATTAATCCTTAAACGAAGTTGTTCTAATCTTTTACCAAGCTTTTCTTCGGCACGTTTAGCACTTTTTTCGCACAATTCTTGAAAATCTGGACGTTGAGATAAGAGATTTAAACTGGAATTACTAGCACGACAACAAAAATCAGCCCATTGACTAGATTCAACAAAATCATCAAGAATAGATAGGCGATTTTTAGCTAAGTTGTAATCTCGATAGGGACTACCTTTAGCTTGATAAGGAGTTTGTAATATTTCCAGTAGTTCTACGTCTTCGACAATGCTCATAGGTTCATGACGAGCATCAATAAATATGGTTTCTAAACTGGGTGCAAATAGTCCGTCTGCTAATCTTTGGATGGTTTTTAATTGAGCGGGGTTTTTAACACATTTGGCTAAGTTGGTTTCGATGACATAGTTGAATTGAAAACCAAACCATTCCCTCCCTGGACTAGCATCCCAAGATGGTGCAAATCTCCACATTGCAAAGCATTGTCCTCGATCATCCCAATGAATATAAGATGATAGGGAGTCAATAAATCTTTCACCAATTCGATAAAGATTAACTTGGGTATTTCTGTTAGCAACTCTGCGGTTGAAAGTGCCGATATTATTTGTACAAGCTGCGAAATGAGTTTTTAGTTCATCTAATGATATCAAGGTATTTTTATCAGGATAATAGCTAATTACTCCTTCTTTATTCACATCTAAACTCCGCCGAAAGTTGATGGTTTGGCAAATCCAAGCTTCAGTTGCTTGCTGCATTCGTTGATGACAAGCATCATCATCATCTAATGTTTGAAAATATTCTGTTGCATTATCATCAAGGGCATCAATTTCATCAATTGCATATTGTTCATTAATCTTCAATAGTTCTCCTTGGATTTGTTCCTGGAGTGGCTCAACCATTGCTAATATTCCCGCAGCACTCAATTCAAACAAGGTTGTTTCTAATTCTGGCAGTTTTTTATCTATATAAAACTGCAAACTCGCAATTGATTGCTGAAAGATATTAAAACCATTTTTTAATAGTTGAAACCAAGCATTATGAGGACTATCTTCTGAATAAATACCCAGAAATACACAAGATTGGAAATTGATTTTACTCCCAATGCGATCAAGTCTGCCGATTCTTTGTTCTAAACGGTTAGTTGATAAGGGAATATCAAAGTGAATTAACCAGTCTGCAAACTGGAGATTATGTCCTTCTTCCCCAGAGCGATCGCATACAAGAATAAAGCAATTTGGGTTATTCTGGAAATCAGTTAAATTCTTCTCTAGCTTTGCTCTTGATTCCCCAATTTGATGACTAACTACTGCTGTTTCTCCAAAGGTCTGAATTAAATAGCGAACAATTTCTGTACAGGTTTGTCCAAAACTTGTAAAGATAACAAATTTAGGGAGAATATCATCAGAAACAGGCCTACGAATTCTCTGCTGTATTTTTGTGAGTAGATCTTGCTTATTTCGACGCACAGATGGCGGTAGTTTGAAATAAATACCCAACTGATTTAACAGCATTGTTTGTAAATGATCGATCCTTTCTCCTTCTTCTGCACGTTGTTGAATCGTTTTCAGTAAGGATGTTAAAATCTCCTCTTCACCTGCAAACTTTTGTGTTTGCATCAAGATATTGATATCTTTTTCTCCAAACTCCTGCACAAGTTTTTGTAACTGGTTCTTATTACCTTGACGTGCTGTAATTACCTGTTCTAAGATTCCTAACCAAGTCCCAGATGCTAGGAAAAATAGTAGATAAATCCGCTGATATTCCTGTTGATGAGGTGCAAGAGAACGCCATTGATCAAGAAGTTCGTGAATATCAATTGCTCGCTCGTCTAAATCATATTCTTCTTGAGGAACAATATTTCTGTCAAAAATAACATCTTCTACCGAAGCCCGACGGTTACGTAACATTCGCCGATGTAAACGATAGGTTTCGCTGATATGGATGCGAATAGACTGAATAATTGCATCTGTTTCCGTGGCTTTTGTTTGTAAACAATTTTCCAAATCATTCGCCAAACTTAATAAATATTTATCTTCTGCAAATAGGCTACGCAGCAGCTTAATATTAGATTTGATCACAAAAGGATTTACACCTTCTTTAAAAGAGAAAAGAAGTTTACCAATCTGTTGACGATTTTCCACTCTGGCGCGAAACCCAACTAAATCATTGAGGTGATAGGTGTCAGGATCAAGTAGATGTAACATTGCCAAAAAATCTCTCTCATTACTGAGTACAGGAGTTGCAGATAATAAAAGTAAGCGATCGCTTTTATGGGCAATATGTTTACAAAGTTCAAATATTTGACGTTCTCCAGAATTTTGAGAATTTGCCAAAGCTGCAATATGATGAGCTTCATCTATAATCACAAAATCAACTTTTACTCTGGGATTAATTTTCTGAAGTTCATCAATAGTAATGATGGCTACTCGCTTAGGAAAATGGGAAAGATAAAATTTTTGTTCTAATTCTTGTCGCCATTGCGCCACTAAATATTGGGGAACTATAATTACTGCCCGCCCTTTTGGTTCATCTAACAGGTATTGGCGCAGAATTACACCAGCTTCAATGGTTTTTCCCAGTCCCACCTCATCTGCTAACAAATAGCGTTGTATAGGGTCTTCTAGCACCCGCCGCACAACTTCAACTTGATGAGGATAAAGCTGAATATTTGCAGATATTAGTCCTGTCATTCCGCGACAAACAGCACGTTGGGAAATCAGGGCTTGCACAAAGGTCAATCGTCTATCATAAAAGTAGGGTGTTTCATGAGCTTTGATGGACAAAGTTTCCATGGGGTTTGCTTGAGGAATATTGCAGCGCACATAAATTTCCTCTTCGCTGACAAAAATCACTTTTTTATCAGGTAAGTGAACTTCATATTCTTCAATTTCTTCATCCCAAGCCCAGACTCTACCTATTATCCAGACAGCTTGGCTTTCTAGCCAGATATAGCATCGAGTTTGACGTTGTAGCTTGGTTTGAGATAGGGCATTTAATAGGAAAGTTTCGGATATGCGTTGACTAACAGAACAGAAATACTCAACTGTTGCTTTTGTATCAGATATATCAATTACCTTTGCTACTCCTAAATTATTTGTCTGAGAATGCACCAATGAACCAAGCTGTATCATATTCATAGTCAACTATTTGCTGTAATTATTGTTGTATTATGTTGCTGAAAAAACAATTGTGCAAAATCACACTGCATTAGTGATTATTGCATAAAAAACTTGCTGTTACAAAAGATATCGAATAACCATAGGTTGGTTTTTATTAATTATTAATAGTTAATATGAAATAAAATGATGTGTGATAGTAAATTTGAATTGAGGAAATTTTCAACATGGCTTTTACATATTACTACACTGTCCGATTTCAAGATACTGATGCGGCTGGAGTCGTTTATTTCGCCAATATTTTCAGAATTTGTCATGAAGCTTATGAGGTTTCATTAGCAGCTTCTGGTATTAATCTTAAATCATTTTTTACTAATCCATCTGTAGGTTTTCCTATTGTTCATGCTAATGTAGATTTTTTTCGTCCTATGTATTGTGGTGACAATTTAGTAATTAGTTTGTTACCGGAAAAAATAGGTTCGGATAAGTTTGAAATTACCTATGAAATGACAGGAGATGAAGTAATGATTGCTAAGGCAATTACTAGGCACGTTTGTATTGATGCCAGTAGTAAAATTAAGCAGGAATTACCAGATTATATGAATAATTGGTTAGAAACGAACCACAGAGACGCAGAGGGCGCAGAGAGAAGAAGGTCGAGGGAGGAGGTTATGTGATTTCAGGATATAGAGGATATAGATCCCCGACTTCTTTAAGAAGTCGGGGATCTGATTAGAAAATCTTCGGCGATTTGTTGGAGTTGTTGACGGTTGATTTTACCTTGGGCGTTACGGGGTAGGTTTGGTAGGGAAATCCAATGTTTGGGAATTTTGAATTTACTCAGTTGATTTTTTATTTGGGTTTGAATTTCTAGGTAAGAAATATTTTGATCTTTGGGAATATAAATGGCTGTTAATGCTTGTCCCCAATATTTATCAGTTATACCAATTACACAGACATCTATGACCATGTTTGTTTTTCTAATCGCTGATTCTATTTCTGTTGGGTAAACGTTTTCACCACCTGTAATGATTTTGTCACTGTTGCGGCCAATAATATGTAAGTAGCCGTAATTGTCTAAAAAACCAATATCATCAACTACAAAGTTATCTCTATTTTCCCACATTTGGGGATAATAACCTAATGCTAAAGATTGACTTTGAATATTTATATTTCCTGGTTGATTATCAATGATGATTTTAGCATGGGGAAGAATTTTTCCACTATTAAATTTACCTTGTAAAAATTCATCAGGTTTAAGAGTTGCTATTTGAGAAGCGGTTTCTGTCATTCCATAGGTAGGTGCTAATCTAATCTGATGAAATCTCGCTTTTTCTAATAGTTCATCCCACGGTGGCGCACCTCCTAACAGAACTGTAGAAAATTTTGATAGCCATTGGGTTAATTCGGGATTTTGGAGGAATTTTTGTAATTGGGTAGGAACTAAAGATATAAAGAAATCGTGGGGATTAATATTTGGTAATTGAGAATTTTCTAAGGTTTTAGATGAGGTTATGACTAATTTACCTCCTGTTGTGAAGGAACGCATAAATTGCATTAACCCACTCACATGATATAATGGCAATACACAAAATGAATTAACTGCATTGATTTGAAAATATTCTGTAAATCCTTGCACTGAAGTAGTTAATGTTTGCCATGTATGGATAGCAAATTTTATCTTTCCTGATGAACCACCCGTAGGAATCATGATAGTATTAGTAATTGGTAATTCATAATTGATAATTGGTGATTTTGAAAAGTGATAATCTATTCCTAAAACTATATCTGGTTGCACTAAATTAAAGACTTGTTCCCATTCAGCTTGACTCCAATCTGGGTTACAGAGAAAAACCGGACATTTAGCCGCACAAGCTGCAATAAAACTGGCTAAAAATCTCACTGGTGATCTTTCTGCAATAATAATTTTTGGGGTTGATAACTGAGTTAATTTTAAATATAATTCTGTGGCTATTTGTGGTAATTCTTGACTATGATCACAAATTAGCCAATCATAATTTTGTATATTATCTAAAAGGTTTTCCATAGACTTTCTAGCCAGTTTGATTCTTGTAGTTGAAAAAAGTGGTTAATTCCAAAACCAACAGCGCGGTTATTACCAGATAATTCTGCTGCTAATTGTAATGCAGCTTGTCTCCCAATTTCGGTTTCAAATACCGATGAAAATACAACATCAATTTGATGTTTTTTCCAAAACTCCCTTAACCGAAATGGTGAACCGACTATTCCCGGTTTAATCACAAAAATTTCCCGCCAACCTTTCTGAAAACATAATTCTAATTGGTGAAGATTGGCGATAGATTCATCTAAGGCTATTGTTGTAAAATATGAATTACTTAATTCTTGCATTTCTGTAAATTTATCTACAGGTAAAGGTTGTTCGATAAATTCAATTTTCGGTAAGAATTGATCACATTTTTGTAACCATAATTCAGCTTCTTGATAAGTAAGTCCCCCATTAGCATCTAAACGTAATTTTGCTGATATTGGTAAACTAGAAATTAGTAAATCAAATATTTCTAATTCTTGATTTATATCATCAACAGCAATTTTCCATTTAAATGTTTTATATCCTTGTTCCCATAAATTACCCCATTGATTTAAAGCTAATTTTCCCGCTGATAATAAGCCGCTGTAGGTGAGATTAAAATTAGTAGCTTTTTCCATAACCAAAGCAGATTCAAAAGCAAATTGACAGGCTGGTAAATTATCTGGAATCGCTAAAATTATCTCTTGAGTAATTGCTTTTGGAAGTTGATAACAAAAATCTAAAGCTTGTTTGATAGTTTCTGAACCAAACCAAGAAATGGGAGAAATCTCCCCCCAACTAACATTATTTTTTGCATCAATCAAGCGAATAATGATACATTCGCGGGTTTCCCAAACCCCATGATTAGTAATAATGGGATTTGTGAATTTTTGACTAAAGTAACGGAAGGAAAATTGATAAACCATGAAGGACTTCCAAATAAAAAACATTCAAACTCTCATTCCTCTGTGTCCTCTGTGCCTCTGTGGTTCGTTTATTCTTAATGTAACTTAACCAAACATAAATCCTAAACCCAAAAATAAGCAACTCACAAACTGAACTCTGATAGCGATGAATTTAGAATTACTTACTTTGTCTGGTTGGTTGTGATTTTCTAAAACATGACGACATAATTTCACCGCAAAAGGTAAACTCAGAAAACTAAGTAATGTCCAAATTGGGAAAATATTCAAAATCACAAATAACAAAATTAGAGGATAAATACTCGCAGTAAAACCCACTAAAACCTTTGCACCAGTGTGAGTTCCTAGACGCACAATAGGAGATTTCTTTCCTGCGGCTATGTCATCTACAACTTGATGAAAATGGGAACAAAATAACACTAAACTGGTAACAATGCCCAAAATTACCGAAGCTGCTAAATTGGTCATAGACCAGGTTTGAGTTTGACTATAATAAGCCGCACTCATACCCAAAGGACCAAAGGCAAAAAAGCAGAGAATTTCCCCTAAACCTTGGTATCCTAGACGGAAAGGGGGACCTTGGTACATATAGCCCAAACAGCAGCATAAGAGGATTATAGCAATAACTGTGGGGTCTTTTTGCAAAATAGCGATCGCTATTATTCCCAACAAACCCCAACCTAAACACAGGTTTCCTATCCAAAACATTAAGGTTTTATTACCAGTTAAATTCACCAATGAATGATGTTTATTCTGATCAATTCCTGTTTCGGCATCAAAGACATCATTACTAATATTTTCCCAAGCTAAAATCAAAATTGCCGCAGCAATAAACAAGGAGAATATTATGGGATTAAAAATCTTTATTTCCCTAAATGCTACCGCCGAACCTACCCAAATCGGCATAATAGCAACACTGTACATTGGCGGTTTAATAGCCGCCATCCATAGTTTAGCTTGAGGTGGTGAAATCTGAGTTGAAGTCATCAGTTGTGATTAATTAAATTACCAGAACTTTAGTTATCAGTTAAATTTTATAATTTTGCATGATACTTGACTAGCTATTTTAGATTTAGGATTGTTGATCACTTATGGGTACAATCAATCTAAAATTGTTTAACTTTGGTAAATTACCAAAAAATGCTAGTTTTATGATTATAGGCGAATATCCTGGCATAAAACCCGCTATCTTGCCGCCAAAACAGGATAAACCCCATAATCAAGCTAAGTTTATGCTGGTTAATGGTGACTGAATTATGTTACCTATAAAAATACCACCATGATTTATTACATTTTAGGAAGATAACTTAATAAAAATTAACTTATACATCCATGACAATTTCACCATGTCGCAGCCACACCTTTGTAGACTACAAATACCTTAATCAATTACTATTAGAGATTCAGGAAAATTGCCGTCGCCATAATTATAGTAAAATTGTGAGTATTCCCCTAGAAATTGGCTTAGTTGATCCTTTGCTGGTTTTTGATCAATTTAATCAGAAAAATACCATAAACTTTTATTTTGAAAATAGAAGTAATGGTGAAGCAATAGCAGCAATTGATACTTTAGATAAAATAGAAATTTCTGGTAAAGATAGGTTTACAAAATCAGAAGAATTTATTAAAAATTGTCTGAAAAATATAATTCCTATTTCTCACAAAAATCAGACTTTTTCCCTACCTCGATTTTTTTGTACTTTCAGTTTTTTTGATCAGCATAAAAAAGTAGATTGTCCATTTCCTTCTGCTACGGTTTTCCTACCTTGTTGGCAAATAGCTTTAAAAAATAATTGCTGCACATTAGTAATGAATACAATTATCAATTCTAGTGTCAACATTACCAAAATATTAGATAATTTACAACGCCATTTAGAAATTATTAAATCTTTAAAAAATTACTCCCTAAATATTGATACATTTCCTTTGAATCTATATAAAAAAATAACTAAGAATGGTGATATATTTAAAACTTCTGTTGCATCAGTATTAGAAATAATTCATGCTAACCAGTTAAGAAAAATTGTTTTAGCTGATACCTTAGATGTCAGTGCTAATCATGATTTTAACTTATTACAATCTTTAAATAATCTCCGCCAAATACATCCTAATTGTAATGTATTTTCTACCAGTAATGGTCAAGGACAAAACTTTATTGGTGCTAGTCCAGAACGATTAATTAGTATTCACAAACGGCAGTTAATTACTGATGCTTTGGCAGGTTCTGCACCGAGGGGAAAAACTCCCACAGAAGATGCTACAAATGCTAACAATTTAGTGAATAGTACCAAAGAAAAACACGAACATAAACTGGTTCTAGATTTTATTACTCAACATTTATCTCAACTGGGTTTATTCCCCCAAGTTTTAGCCCCCAGACTGCGACAATTATCTAATATCCAGCATTTATGGACACCAATTAGTGCAGTAGTTCCCAATAATATTCACCCTTTACAAATCGTTGCTAAACTGCATCCTACTCCAGCAGTTGCCGGGGCAGCACGAGATATTGCTTGTGCAGAAATTCGCCGTTATGAAAGTTTTGAAAGGGGTTTATATGCAGCCCCTTTAGGTTGGGTAGACGGAGAAGGAAATTGTGAATTTATTGTGGGGATTCGTTCGGCTTTAATTGATGGTAATTATGCCAGACTGTATGCAGGTGCGGGTATTGTTGCTGGTTCAGATCCTCAAAAGGAATTTGCCGAAGTGCAACTTAAACTACAAGCCTTACTAAAAGCCTTGGTTTAAAGACTTTCCCTCGTTCCTAGACTCCGGCTAGGAATGCCAGCTATGAGGCTCTGCCTCCCGTCAAATATATTTCCTTGTACTCCGACTAGGAATGCCAGCTATGAGGCTCTGCCTCCTCTATCACTAGCGGCAGAGCCGCAATTCAGCATTCCCAGTCAGAGACTGGGAACGAGATTAATAATATGATTACAAATCACGGTGACTAAATGATTTTGCGTTTGCACCTGTGTAGGTTTTGACAATATGTCCATTCCCAGACATTTGATATTTATATGTGATCAAACCTTCTAACCCAACTGGTCCACGAGGTGGCATTTGTTGGGTACTAATTCCCACTTCAGCACCAAATCCATAACGGAAACCATCAGCAAAACGAGTAGAACAATTATGATAAACTCCCGCTGCATTGACTAAGCCTTGAAATGTTTCTGCGGCTGTAATATCTTCAGTAATGATTGCTTCTGTGTGCCGAGAACCATAATTTTCAATATGGGATATTGCTTCATTTAAAGAATCAACAATTTTAATGGCTAAAATTAAATCGCTGTATTCTGTTTGCCAGTCTATTTCTGTGGCTGTGGCAATATTAGATAAAATTTGTATAGTCCGTTCATCACCTTTTAATTCTACATTTTGTGCTTGTAAAGCTGTGGCAACTTGGGGGAGAAATTCGGCAGCAATGCTACTATGAACTAGCAAAGTTTCAATGGCATTACAAGCAGCGGGATATTGGATTTTAGAATCTACAGTAATACTAATAGCTTTGGCAATATCAGCAGCTTGATCTACATAAAGATGACAAATGCCATCAGCATGACCTAATACGGGAATGCGGGTATTATCTTGGACAAATTTCACAAAAGCATTAGAACCTCTGGGAATAATTAAATCTACATATTTATCTAATTGCAATAGTTCTAATATTTCTTCTCTCGTGGTTAACAATTGCACGGCATCAGGATTAACTGCTGTGTGAGATAATCCTTGTTTAATGGCTTTAATTATCGCTTCGCAAGAACGTAATGCTTCTTTACCACCTTTGAGAATGACACCATTACCGGATTTAATTGCTAAGGAAACTATTTGAATTGCGGCTTCGGGACGGGCTTCAAAAATGATGCCTAAAACGCCTAAAGGACAGGTAATGCGTTTGAGAATTAAACCAGTGTCAATTTCTCGATGAATTTGGACTTTACCAATAGGATCTTCTAGTTTACCAACATCTCGCACACCAGCGATCGCATCCCTTAATTTATGTTCATCTAACTGCAACCGTTTATAAAGGGGTTTAGCGATTCCTGCCGCTGTTGCTGCGTGACAATCAGCCAGGTTTGCTTGCAGAATATCATCCTTTGCCAATTCTAAAGCTTGAGCGATCGCTTCAATAGTTTGATTTTTGGCCTCAGAGGAGAGAACTGCCAGCTTACTAGCAGCTTGACGGGTTTGTTGAGCGATAGCTTCGCTGGTAGTAGGTATCGCAGATAGAGGAGAAATAATTTTGAAATTAGTCATAAGAATACCTGGTACGTGGGAAACCTTTGAGGAAAAAATTAGCTGAAACAGCTAATTTTTGACCCTATTTTTTGAAATTCACCAAATCGAGTCTAGACACTTAACCTTCTTGAACTCGACGTTCAAATTCTTCGGAAGTTTTGCCAATTACATCTAAGGCTGAGGGATAGATATCATTATGCTCCTGTTTCAGCCAGCCTAAGAGATTGGCAATCTGAGCATTCCGTAAATCTAAATCAGTCTGAAAAATGATTGAAGTCGCCATCGCTTCAGCATATTGACGTGGATGACCTTGCTGCACAAAAACATCCACCAAAGCGGCTAAAGCTGTCTGTGGAATATTAACAGGAGTCCCTTCTGTAGACATAATTTCTGAAAAAAATAAAATTCACAGGCCATTTTAATTTAAACCACGTTCAAGATGAAACCTGTAGTTTATCGAATTACCCCACCCCGGTTTTGCTTTAGCAAAACCTACCCTCCCCTTACCAACTACCGTGTACACACAAATCATCAGATCCCCCTAAATCCCCCTTTCCAAGGGGGACTTCAAGAAAATTTCCCCCCTTTTTAAGGGGGGCTAGGGGGGATCAAAACCCTGTTAGGCAACTTGATCAGACTTCTGTGTACACCTTAGCCTTACCAAGGGGAGGGGTTTTAAACTGACAAAAACTTCACTTTAGGTTTCAAGATGGATGAGGTAAGTACCTAGATAGAATTAATTACTATTATTTATTTACCAATCCTTTGTCCATTAAGGATTTCAGTCCAAATATTTGTGTAATTAATTTTGTCTCATTACTTATATCTATAGGAATTTGATTGGAGTAGCCATCACGAACTAGTTTACTTTTCGTTACATAAGATACTGCGTTTTTTCCTGCCCGTCTATTATTGAGTATTAATACTTATTTGTGTAGCTTTTTTTCATTAAAACAATTTGTAAAAGTTCACGTAATTTAGGCTGTATATATAAAGATCCAGTTTGATCTTTAAAAGGAAAGGATACGTAGGGTGTGTTAGCGACATTCCAAAGCACCATTATCAAAGATTTTATGCATTCAAGATTCCATCTGATCACGCTAAAATACTTAGTTTTGTATGGCCACGTATGCTATGAAAAATACAATAGTAATCATAGGAAAAATACAATAGTAATCATACGGAAAATATAATGATAATCATAGAAAAAATACAATAGTAGTCATATAGACAAAATATATAATGTGCTTTTTAGATATTTCAAGGTAATTTTTAATGGATAATTTTACCACTTAGGATTTGCTAATAGATCCTAGAGTGGCGTTAAATGTTATACATGAAACCCTTACACAGTAATAATTTTACGGATATTAAATAATAATAATAATAATCATATGCAATAAACAAGCGTTATTCTATAAATTCATTACTGTGTAACTTTCTTAGCGGTCTCTAAGTTTGAAAAATATTATGCTATCCAGATTTTGTACGTATTGATGATTTAGCATGATGTATATTTTCACTTAATTTCATTTTTCCCTCATTTTCTGTGACTCATAAACTTTACATTTCTTGACTGAATTTTACTTTACATCATAAAAATTAGATGATAGTTTGTTTAAGGGTTAAGCAATTACTTAATCGATAGTCATAAAACTAACAACAAGGAATTAAAAAAATGGCAGTTGAAAAAACCAATTCTTCCTCCAGCTTGGCAGAAGTTATTGATAGAATCCTCGACAAAGGTATCGTAATTGACGCTTGGGTTCGTGTTTCCTTAGTTGGTATCGAATTACTAGCAATTGAAGCTCGGATCGTTATCGCTTCCGTTGAAACCTACTTGAAGTATGCTGAAGCAGTTGGTTTGACCCAATCAGCAGCAGTACCTGCTTAATTAAGCAAGTTCCCAAGTAGGAGAATAACCATGACTCATATTTATAGTTATTCTCCTCATTTCCCAAGTTTCCGACAACAAATAACAAGGAATTAAAAAAATGGCAGTTGAAAAAACCAATTCTTCCTCCAGCTTGGCAGAAGTTATTGATAGAATCCTCGACAAAGGTATCGTAATTGACGCTTGGGTTCGTGTTTCCTTAGTTGGTATCGAATTACTAGCAATTGAAGCTCGGATCGTTATCGCTTCCGTTGAAACCTACTTGAAGTATGCTGAAGCAGTTGGTTTAACCCAATCAGCAGCAGTACCTGCTTAATTTAATTAAGCTCCATAATATCAGGATTAATTAATCCTGATATTGGTTCTGCTTTTTTTAATTATCTAGATATTTGGAAATCAACGCTTCTCAAAGGATATTACAAAAAAGTACGAATCCTTATAATGTAGTACCTGGAGAAGCAATTTCTGTTAGGTCTGGGCTAATTTACTATTTTTTGGAGAACTTCATGATTTCTTTAATGGCAAAAATCCGGCAAGAACATCAGTCAATAGCAGAGAAAGTGGCTGAACTATCTCTTGAGACCAGAGAATTCTTGTCCGTCACGACAGCGAAAAGACAAGAGCAAGCTGAAAAACAAGCTCAAGAACTGCAAGCATTCTACAAGGATCTTCAGGAAACAAGTCAGCAGTTTTTATCAGAAACAGCCCAAGCAAGAATTGCTCAAGCTGAAAAACAAGCGCAAGAACTGTTAGCATTCCACAAAGAACTTCAAGAAACAAGTCAGCAGTTTTTATCAGAAACAGCCCAAGCCAGAATTGCTCAAGCTGAAAAACAAGCGCAAGAACTGTTAGCATTTTATCAAGAAGTTCGGGAAACAAGTCAGCAGTTTTTATCAGCAACAGCCCAAGCAAGAATTGCTCAAGCTGAAAAACAAGCTCAAGAACTGTTAGCATTCCACAAAGAACTTCAAGAAACAAGTCAGCAGTTTTTATCAGCAACAGCCGACGCAAGAACTGCTCAAGCTAAGGAACAGAAGGAATCTCTCCTGAAATTCCGTCAGGATTTGTTTGTGAGTATCTTTGGTTAATAAATACTCTCATTACCTGTAGTCCATTTGTTGGACAATGGGGCTACATAATAAAACCCCCTGATATTCCAGTTGCAAGACTGGTAAGACAAGGGGGCGATTAATAAAATTCAACAACAATGACTCTTGGCGTGAAGTTTCGGTTGTCTATATTTATACTCCGTATTCGTTAACATAGAAAATCTGTCTAGCATTAACGTTGATACTCTTATTAAACTAGGCTTCGTGCTTCATATACAAACCCAAGTTTGGCAATAATATCCGCACAAACATAAACTTTTTTACCATCTTTAAATTATGACTACTACCAAGGTTAATCATAAAAGAGCCGTTCTTCGTCTTCGTCCAGGGCAGTTTGTCGTCACACCTGCTATCGAGCGAGTCGCAATTCGGGCGCTACGTTATCTCAAATCGGGGTTTCCTGTTCACTTACGCGGACCAGCCGGCACAGGGAAAACAACCCTAGCCATGCACTTGGCTAACTGTCTGGACAGACCAGTCATGTTACTGTTTGGAGACGACCAGTTTAAGAGTTCGGACTTGATTGGTAGTGAATCTGGTTACACTCACAAAAAGGTACTAGACAACTATATCCATAGTGTTGTTAAACTCGAGGACGAATTTAAGCAGAATTGGGTTGATTCCCGATTAACCTTAGCTTGTCGTGAAGGTTTCACCTTAGTTTATGATGAATTTAACCGTTCACGACCTGAAGTTAATAACGTCCTGCTGTCAGCATTAGAAGAAAAAATTCTCAGTCTTCCTCCTAGCAGCAATCAGCCAGAATACTTGAGTGTTAATCCTCAATTTCGGGTGATTTTTACATCGAATCCAGAAGAGTATGCGGGAGTTCACTCAACCCAAGATGCTTTGATGGATAGATTGGTAACTATTAGTATGCCAGAACCAGATGAAATCACTCAAACAGAGATATTAATTCAGAAAACAAATATAGATCGAGAATCTGCTAACTTCATCGTGCGGTTAGTTAAGTCATTTCGTCTAGCTACCGGCGCGGAGAAAACTTCCGGCTTACGGTCTTGTTTAATGATTGCTAAGGTCTGTGCTGATAATAATATTCCGGTGACAACAGAAAGTTTAGATTTTCCAGATATTGCTATAGATATTCTGTTCAACCGCTCTCATTTATCTATGAGCGAATCCACAAACATTTTCTTGGAGTTACTAGAGAAATTATCAGCCGAAGAACTGGAAATATTAAATAATAGAGTCACAGGAGACAATGATTTTCTGATTGACAATTCCCAATTTTTATCCCAACAATTAGCTGGTCAACCAAATTAGCTTAGAAAGTAGAAGCCTCTCACCTACCCGACCGGGAGGTGATGCGATCAATGCGGGCGGAGTCACTACTTGAGCGACTCGCGAAGTTGAGCATCGCTCAATCAACAGTGTTAGTCGCTGCGGAATGAACACTTTCTTGGTCAGTTTTTCTGCCGAATATTTGATATAATATTAAGCAAATAGGTGTAACTCAATAAATGTTGAGAAGCAACCTATCGAAAAAGTTAAAGCCTCAACTCTGCTCGGCTTTAAACCTGGGCAAAGCCTAAGAGGTTGTTTGAAAAGTTTTAGGTTGTGATTTTAGGCACTTACAGATCCCCCCTAACCCCCCTTAGCAAGGGGGGAACTAGAGTCAAAGTCCCCCTTTTTAAGGGGGATTTAGGGGGATCTGAAAATATTTGATACACCATGAGGGACTTTTCAAACACCCTCTAAGGGTTAAAAATTATTTCCAAAAGTCCAAGACTGTTGGTCTGTCACACTTACTTTGACGGGTTTTTGGTAGTGCGGGCATACTATGGCTAACGCC